>JANOJM010000252.1:0-3377 GCA_031418735.1 Nitrospiraceae bacterium
ACGGAATTTGACAAGGTTTCGACGCGGGAAATCAAGCGGGTACAGCGAGAGCTGAATGACCGTCCCCGCGCCGTGCTACAGTGGCAGAAACCAACGGAGGTCATTAATCACCTCGTTGCGTTAAATGTTTGAAACCAAGCTGGAATACGTTGAGGATTTTTTCGTGCCGAGAACGACGCAGATGTCAGTAGATCGTTCGCCGCAGTAGAATGGCATTACTCTGACAGGCTCCTAAGATGATTCGATTAAGCCATGTTTCGAAACAGTACGATCAGCGCCCGGCGCTCGCGGACGTCACCCTCGAGATCGGCAAGGGAGAGTTCGTCCTTCTCATGGGGCCCAGTGGAGCGGGTAAGTCGACGCTATTACGCATGCTCATTGGGGCCGAACGGCCCGATGAGGGAGAGATCTTTGTCCATCAGAAAAATGTGACGATGCTCAAGAGGTCCGACGTCCCATATCTGCGCCGCAAGGTGGGAACGGTGTTTCAAGACTTTCGGCTGTTGCCGAAGAAGTCTGTTTTCGACAATGTGGCGCTGCCCTTGCTGGTGCAAGGCGCTTCTTCTGCTGACATCCGCCGAAAAGTCACGGAGGCGTTACGGGCGGTCGGTGTCGAGCACAAGCGGGATCAGCTTCCTGCGGGCCTCTCGACAGGAGAGCAGCAGCGGGTGTGCATCGCGCGTGCGATTGTCAATGGCCCGGTCGTCCTGTTGGCGGATGAACCGACCGGAAATTTAGACCCTGCCTTGACGTCCGAGATCATCGAACTCTTTAAGCTCATTAACGCGCGTGGTACCACCGTCGTGGTGGCGACGCATGATCCTCAGGTCATGGCTCAAGTGAATCGGCGGGTGCTCACCTTGTCTCAAGGGCGGTTGTTGCCGGAAGAGCGGGTGCTGGGATGAGGACGTTTTCGTATCTCCTCAGAGAATCCTGGGTCAATATGTGGACCAACCGGACGACGACGATGGTCGCCATCTTGACCACGACCTTTACGTTGGCCTGTGTCGGCGTCTTCTTGCTGGTCTACGTCAATCTGCGGGCGGCGGCGGGATGGCTTCAAGACGATATCAAAATCATGGTGTATCTCGATGAGCGGCTCGCCTCCGATTCGGTCGCTGAGGTAGAGCGGCAGTTGCGGGGCGATCGCGCCGTTGCCTCATTGCTGTTCATCTCAAAAGAGCAGGCGTTGGGAGAGTTCAAGGCGCAATTCCCTTCAGAGTCGCATCTGCTTGAGGGGTTGGGCCAGAATCCCTTGCCCGCCTCCTTCGTCGTGGCACTCAGTCCGTCGTTCCGTTCGCCGGACGCAGTCAAGCGATGGGCGGAACGGGTCAGGCAGGTCTCCGGCGTTTCCAAAGTCGACTATAGTCAGGACTGGATCGACGCCCTCGCGACGGTGATTCGATCGATTGAGTTGGTCGCCATCGGCATCGGTGTCATTCTCTCCGCGGCGGCCGTCACCATTATTGCCAATACGATTCGTCTCACATTGTTCGCCCGGCGGGACGAGATTGCCATTTTACGTCTCATCGGGGCGACGACCAGCTTTATCCGCATCCCCTATCTATTAGAGGGCGCCGCGCTTGGCGCCTTGGGTAGTACGCTTTCGCTCGTCATGCTCAAGGTCATGTACGAATTGTTTCGGCAGCAAATGCGAACGACGGGACGGTTTGCCGGGATTGAGAACTTCATGGCATTTTTCCCCCCGTCAGTCTGTCTTGCCCTGGTTGCAGTGGGGATGGGGCTCGGGTTTGCCGGCAGTTTCGTATCGATACGGCGTTTTGGCGAGGCCAAGGCGTGAGGTGTTGGAGGGGGCTCAGGATCGGAGTCATGATCTTGGGGCTGCTGGGCGTTCTCTGGCCTACCGTTGCGGGCGCCGATCCAATCACCGACAAGATTGAAAAAGAGCGCAAGGCCCTTGATCAACTCAAAGGTCAGATTGAGGAGACACGTAAGCAGGCCGATGAAGCGGGGAAAAAGCGAGAGTCTCTCTTGCAGGGCATTCAGACCCTCGATGAACGCGTGGTGCACTACCGGCAAACGCACCAGGAGATCAGCAGAAAGTTGCGGAAGAAAGACCAAGAGATAGAGGAAATCAATACACAACTCGCCGGGTTGCGTGCTAGTGTGCGAGAACGTCAGGACGCCATTCTGGCTCGGCTGCGAGTACAGTATATGGAGGGCCGTTTTGGATATTGGAAAACCTTGCTTGCCTCGGACTCCTATGGCGATTTCCAACGCCGGCTGCAGTATCTCTCGTCCGTATCTGAACGGGATTATGCCCTCATGGGCACCTTCCGAGCCGATATGACTCATATGGAGCAGGCGGAGCGGCAGCGGGAAGAGGCGCGCATTGGGATGTTGTCGTACAAGCAAAGCACTGAGAAGCAGCTGGCCGAGATGAAAGCGGTCAAGAGAGAAAAGAAGGTGTATCTTGCCAAGATCACTCAGGCAAAAGAGTCCTACGAACATGCCCTCCAAGAGTTAGAACGGTCTGCATCGCGCATCGACAGTCTGTTGCGGGAAATGGAACAGCGCCGCCGCGCGGTAGCGGTTCGGCCCCCGACCGGGGGGATCGTTCCTCACGCAGGGAAGGGTGGACTGCCGTGGCCGGCTGAAGGAAACGTTGTCTCCTTCTTTGGTCGTCAGAAACATCCGACCTTCAACACCTTCGTGCAGCGTAGAGGGATCGAAATAAAGACGCCTGAGGGGAGCGCCATCCACGCGGTGATGCCGGGGTCCGTTGTCTACGCAGACTGGTTGAAAGGCTATGGACTCGTTATAATCCTTGATCACGCGAACGGATTCTTTTCGTTGTATGCTCATGCGTCGAGGATACTGGCAACAGTGGGGACGCAGGTGGATGCCGGGCAAGCGATCGGTGAAACAGGCGACACAGGCATGACGGGTGAAAATACTCTATACTTTGAGCTGCGCCATGGGGCAGAACCGGTTGATCCTCTCCAATGGTTGGTGAGGCGGTAGGGAACGGGAAAGGACAGTACATTATGGATCAGAATCCCCAACGACGATTCTGGATGTTAGGCCCGATGGTCGTGGTGGCATTGGTTGTGGGCGTGCTCCTCGGTAAGGGGTGGGAACGGACCGGACATGCCACGGAAACCTACGAAGAACTGAAGACGTTCTCCGAGGTGTTGACCCAGGTTCAGAAGAGTTACGTCGACGAAACGAAAGTGAAGGACCTCGTTCAGGGAGCCATTCGTGGGATGCTCTCAACCCTCGATCCGCATTCGGCCTACATGACGCCGGAGATGTTCAAAGAAATGCAGGTTGAAACGAAGGGTGAGTTTGGGGGTGTCGGCATCCAGATTGGGGTAAAGGAGAACCGCTTGGCGGTGATCGCGCCCATCGAGGGT
>JANOJM010000253.1:0-3119 GCA_031418735.1 Nitrospiraceae bacterium
GAAGGATCCTCGATCACATCGCGCAAGAACGTATCGCCACCTTCATTGATCGGACTGTCCAATGAACAGGTCGTGCGGACCACTTGCTTGAGATCCAAGACTTCTTCGTCCGTCGTTTTCATCCGTGCCGCGACCTCAGACGCAGTGGGCTCTCGTCCGAGCTCCTGGACAAGCCGTTCCACTTTGCCGAGATAACGATTCAGCCGCTCTACCACATGCACCGGCAACCGCACGAGCTTTCCCTGATTGATAATTGCTCGTTCGATGTACTGCCTGATCCACCAGGACGCATAGGTGCTGAAGCGAAACCCACGCTTATAGTTGAATTTTTCGACGGCCTTGATCAGCCCAAGGTTGCCCTCTTCGATGATATCGGAGAAGGGGAATCCGCGATGCATATATCGCTTACCGATACTGATCACCAGACGGAGGTTCGATTCGATCATCTGTTGGCGCGCCTGCTCGTCTCCCGCCATGACCTGCTTGCCCAGCTGTTGCTCTTGCTTAAACGTCAGCAAGGTTGAGTGACGGATCTCGCGCAGGTAGCATTTGAGGGTATCTAATCCTTCGGAGCGGCGACTTGATGTATCTTCGCCCGCGTGAGACTCATCCGTTCTCGACGACATGCCCGTATCCTCGTCGTCATGGTCGACGACGTGTCGGCGCGCTTCGCCCAGATCGTGCAACTCCTCGCCCCCTCGCGCCATACGTTCGTCGCTCCTCACCGGTTTGCTCAATACCAGATCCGAAAATCTGAAAATCGCCCTGTGGCTGGATTCCATTCCACGTCAATGGCCGCCACTCGCGATGCCGGCGGCCCAATCTTTAGGTCATCGATCAGGATCAGAATCCGGTCTTTGGGGCCTTCAACTTCCAGTTCGACTCGGCCGTCATCGAGATTCCTAACGCCTCCGCAGAGACCTCGTTGCGATGCGACGCGAGCCGCATACGCACGATACCCGACTCCCTGGACGTTTCCCTGCACCAACAATTTTGCTCGAAGAGCTGGAGGCTCAATCGGTTTGGCCATAGACTTAGACAGACCGCACTGTCTATCCAACGAACGGATACTCTCACATCTCCGCTGAGGCGTCACGCGTTTTGCGATTCCGCGTGCGGACTTTCGCACAACGATTCTGAAAATCCAAATGAAAATGCTGGAGGGGTTTATTAGCTTTTGAGTCGAGCAAGCCCTTTTGGGTATTAAAAGAGAAGAGACTGAGGGGTTTATCCGCCCGCATCAGATTCGATAAAACGAAAATGACCTGGCGGCATGAGCAAGCTCTGTGTGGTCGGGGCGAGAGGATTTGAACCTCCGACCCCTGCGTCCCGAACGCAGTGCGCTACCGGGCTGCGCTACGCCCCGACAAAATCAACAGAGCCACGAAGCGAGAGGGGATTGTCTTACATCAGAGGGTCGAAACGCAAGCTATGGGCATCGGCCACCGCTCGACAGGTAATCTTGCCGCCGGACAGGTTCACCCCTTTTGCCAGTCCCGCGTCTGCCTCTACGGCTTTCTCCACCCCCTGCGATGCCAGACGCAGCAGATACGGAAGCGTGGCATTTGTCAGCGCGGCAGTCGACGTACGAGGAACAATACCCGGCATATTGGACACACAATAATGGAGCACTCCGTCCACGACATAGACCGGGTCCGAATGGGTCGTGGTCTTCGTGGTCTCGAAGCAGCCGCCTTGATCGACGGCGACATCCACCACCACGGCTCCCGGCTTCATACGCGCAACCAGTTCCCGTGAAACCAACTTGGGCGCTCGAGCCCCAGGAACGAGGACCGCTCCGATCACAAGATCTGCGGCCATCACGGTCTCGTCAATCGCCGCTTGGGTGGAGGCACACGTCACAATTCGACCATGATACAATTCGTCGAGCGCCCGGAGCCGTTCAAGGTCAAGATTGATCACCGTCACCTGCGCGCCCATTCCGACAGCGATTCGAGTCGCTTCGCTCCCTACCACGCCAGCCCCAAGCACCACGACCTTTCCCGGCTCTACTCCAGGCACACCAGCCAACAGAATCCCACATCCTCCTTGCGTCTTTTCCAGATAGTGTGCGCCGATCTGTACAGACATTCTTCCCGCGATTTCGCTCATCGGCTTGAGCATCGGCAACGTGCCGTCCTTCGCCTCGATCGTCTCGTAGGCGATCGCCGTGATCCTGGTATCTAGGAGCGCCTTCGTGAGATCCGCCAAAGAAGCCAAATGCAGATAGGTAAAGAGGGTCTGGCCAGGACGGAAGAAGTGGCATTCGGAAAGCAGTGGTTCCTTGACCTTCGCAATGATTGCCGCCTGCTGAAATAGCTGTTCTTTTGATTCTGCCATGGTGGCGCCAGCGTTCCGGTAGTCCTCATCCGAATATCCGCTGCCGACTCCGGCCGATGGTTCGATCCAGACATCATGGCCGGCTTGACGCAATGCCCGCACCCCATCGGGAGTGACACTGACACGATACTCGTGATCCTTGATTTCTTTTGGGACCCCGATGACCATGATCGTTTCCTCCTCGTGCAATCCATTCCAGAAATTATTCACCCATTATATACAACAGCTGTGGAAATGCACGGCCTGACTCGCGGGGGACTTCTCCACCAAGTGGACAGTGGTTGCAGGCCTGGTGTAAGATTCGCTCGCTCGCCACTGCATGATCGACCGAAGGAGGCTCTATGGATTCCGTAGTTGGGTCTTGCAATGCCTGTGGCTCCACCGGCACTGCGCTCATGAAGTTATCACTGGGGAAGGACTTTTTCGGTCGGACCTACGACCGGCTGTCCCCCTCGACCGATCAAAGCCCTAAATGGTACTGCGATGGTTGCTCAATGCAGAAAAACCTTCAGCGAGACTTTCGAGACATCGCCTCCGAGCTCGACAAGCTTGAGGTAGGACAGACATCTCAACTGTCGACACCCGATGAGTTTCAGCGTGCCACTTTGCGCCTGAGAGAAGTTGTCGCCCTCCTTGATGCAGCACAGCACCGCTCACCTCTACTTGCGAGCAGCGACGTCACACGTGTACTCGAACGACTCAATACCGTTACTGTGCCAGCCTAAGCCGTGATCGATCATGTCTGGTTATAAACGCCACATCTTCGTCTGTACCAACCA
>JANOJM010000254.1:0-1709 GCA_031418735.1 Nitrospiraceae bacterium
TTTATTGACGACCGGCAGCTTTTCGATCCGGTGCTCGTGCAATACCTCGCGGGCCTTTTCCAAGCTGGTCCCCTCGGGCGCCGTGATCAGCTTGTCGCGCTTCATGATTTGCGAGACCTTCAAATCCATCCGGGTTTCAAATCGCAGATCGCGATTCGTGATAATACCGACCAGTTTCTTGTCTTTTGTCACAGGAATCCCGGAGATCCGGTATTTCGCCATCAAAGCGTGGGCATCGCGAATCGTTTGATCTGGCGAAATCGTGATCGGGTCGAGAATCATGCCGCTCTCGGATTTTTTGACCCGGTCCACTTCTGTCGCTTGATCAGTCGGCGACAACACGCGATGAATAATCCCGATGCCACCTTCGCGGGCGATGGCAATGGCCAACCGAGATTCGGTGACGGTATCCATGGCCGAGCTGATAATGGGAATGTTGATCTTGATGTGGCGAGTCAGCCTTGTACGCATATCGACATCACTCGGCAAAATCTGAGACTTGGCCGGGACCAACACGACGTCGTCATAGGTCAGTCCTAAGCGCGGTTCTTTGTCTAACATGATCGCTCCATCATCACATCCGAATGTCTAACAGGATGCTGAAAAGTCCGCCCTCTAGGTCCGTTGTTCGTTTGGGAGGCGCTGATTTCTAGTTTAAAGTTTCTAGTTTCATGTTCAACCTCGGAATTTCAGCGATCCGAAACGAACAACTTGAAACTAGAAACTCGAAACCTGAAACGCTTGAATGCTTCATGCTTCACGCTTCACGCTTCACGCTTCACGGGTTGTACGTTCTCGACCTCAGCCACCGTCTCCGCAACTTCTTGGAGCCGTTCGCTCCCCTCGTCAGCCGGCATGAACTGTTCAACCCTGGTATTCCCGCTGTCGACAACGAACACACTGCCCTTCACATCGACTGCGATACCGTAGGGAAAATTGAATTGCCCCTTGCCGTTCCCGAACCCGCCCCACTGGGTGATGAAATTGCCTTCTTTATCGAACTTCTCGACACGGTGATTGCCGGTATCCGACACATACACGTCGCCGGCCCCATCCACCGTAATGCCCCAAGGAGACCGTAACTGACCCGCCTCCTGCGCAAGCGCGCTGCTGGCGTGCCCCGGTTCGGAACTGCCCCCCCACTTAGCCAACAGCTGTGGCAACACGTTGGTACTGGTATCGAACTTCTGGATCCGGTGATTACCCATGTCGACGACATACACAAATCCATCCGTCTGGTCCACCGCCACGCCGCGCGGGAAGTAGAACTGGCCGTCTCCGTTTCCGAAGCTGCCCCAGGACATGATGAACTCCCCGTTCATATCGAATTTCTGCACACGGAAGTTGGCGCTGTCGACCACATAGACATACCCGCGCACCCGATCGACCGCGATGCCCCACGGTGAGTTGAACTGCCCTTCGCCGTTTCCACGCGACCCGAACTTCATGAGATACCCGCCGAGCTTCCCGTCAAATTTCTGGACACGATGATTGTTCGTGTCGACCACCCAGACATCGCCCTTGCCGTCGCAGGCAACGCCGGTAGGGTTATGGAAGTTTCCATTAGACATACCGAAGTTGCCCCAGAGGATGATGAAGTTACCGGCATTGTCGAACTTCTGAACCCGGTTGTTGCCGTTGTCGACCACGAACAGCGATCCCTGTTGATCGACACAGAGCCCGTAGATCGGGGCCATGAACTCGCCGCC
>JANOJM010000255.1:0-3989 GCA_031418735.1 Nitrospiraceae bacterium
CTGCCCCTCGCTGAGTGCGGTATTGTTGGGTGCGGCTCGCACGGTCGGCGCCACTGTCCATCAGGGCGGCGTCTATCTCTGCATCGAAGGCCCGCAGTTTTCGACCAAAGGGGAGTCTCGGTTATATCGCCAGTGGGGTGTAAGTGTGATCGGGATGACGAATCTTCCCGAGGCGAAGCTCGCACGTGAGGCAGAACTCTGTTATGCCACGGTGGCCTTAGCAACCGACTACGACTGTTGGCATGAGACTGAACAGGCCGTCACCGTCGAGTCGATCTTGACCACGCTCCGCCAGAATGTCACGCTCGCCAAACAGCTGTTGCGGACGGCGATGTGTGGGGTGGCCGATGCCAAGGCTTGCTCCTGTCAGCGTGCATTGCAGGATGCCATTATTACGGCGCCGGATCGAATGCCCGCCTCGGCCAGACGGAAGTTGGCCTTGTTGATGGACCGGGTTGTTCCGGCGAAGAAAGGGGTTCGGTGAGCCATGGGGAAGCTGCTTGTCGTCGGATCGGTTGCGCTCGATACGGTGAAAACACCCTTCGGGGAGGTCAGCGAGGTTCTTGGAGGTTCCGCCACATTTTTCTCAACTGCGGCCAGCTATTTTACCAGCGTGGATCTCATCGCAGTGGTGGGGGAAGACTTTCCACCGGAACATCTGGCTTTTCTCAAGAGCCGTGGCATCGATGTGACCGGGTTGGAGCAGAGGCCCGGGGCGACCTTTCGCTGGAAAGGGGAATACACCCACCAGTTGAACGAAGCGCACACCCTCGATACGAAACTCAACGTATTCGAAACGTTTCGGCCACGGATTCCCGATGCCTATAGATCCCCGGATCTCTTGTTCTTGGGTAATATCGATCCGGAGCTTCAGTTGGATGTGCTGCAGAAGCTTTCGCGTCCGCCGCTGGTCGCGTGCGATACGATGAACTTTTGGATCAACGGCAAGCGGGACGCATTGTGGCGCGTTTTGGAGCAGGTCGATATTCTGATCATTAACGATGGGGAAGCCCGGGCGCTTGGTGAAGATTCGAATCTGGTGAAGGTTGCGAAGAAAGTGCTCGCGCGTGGACCCAAGCACCTCATCATCAAACGTGGGGAATATGGGGTCTTGATGTTCAACGAGAAGCAGGTGTTCGGGGCTCCGGCCTTCCCGCTTGAAGATGTGCGCGATCCGACCGGTGCGGGGGATACCTTCGCCGGCGGCTTTCTGGGCTATCTGACGGCCACCGGCAACCGTTCGCTCGAGGCGTTTAAACAAGCGATTATCTTTGGGAGCGTGATGGCGTCATTTACCGTAGAAGCCTTTAGTCTTGACCGTTTGCGAAACCTGGATTACAAAGAAGTTCAGGAACGGTTTCGAGCCTTTAAGCGGTTGACCCATTTTGAGGACATTTCGTGATGCCGATTCACTGTGTCGGTTCAATCGTTCGGCCATTGGTCTGCCCGTTGCTGGTGTCGGCCCTGTTGATCGGATGGTTGTCCGGCTGTGCCACGCCGGAAGGTTCGGCGCAGAAATCAAAAGGCTATTATCAGGAAGGCATCGCGAGCCTGGAGCACGATCAGCAGAAGTCTTTTGTGTCGTTCCAGAAGGCGGTGAAGCTCGATCCGAACAACAAAGAAGCACGGTACGGGCTCGGCCACATTCTGGCGTTGCAGGGTAAATTAGTTCAAGCTGAGGAGGAATTCACGGCAGCAACCAAATTGGATGAGAGTTACTCGGAAGCCTACACCTATCTGGGCCAGGTGTTGGAGAAACAGGAGCGCTGGACCGAAGCGATCGCGGCATTCCGTCAGGCGCTGACCAATCCCTTGTATGCAACGCCGGACCTGGCCCGATTCCATCTCGGTCGGGTACTGGCTCATGAAAGTAATTTCCAGGGCGCTATGGAAGCGTTTGAGGATGCCTTAGTGGTCAATCCGCCCAATGTTCCTCCGGCTCTATTACACTTAGAGCTGGGGCGGGTGTATTACAAGCTGGGGTTCGAACGACGCTCAAGAGAAACGCTGACCAAGGTGACGACACTCGATAAGGGCGGCGAATATGCCGCAGCTGCAAAGGAATTGCTGACACGGCTCAAGCCGTAGAGAGACACCCATGGAATCAATCGGTGAATTTTTCAAGCAGGTGCGAGAGACCAAGGGGCTCACCATCGACGAAGTCGCCTCAAAGACGCGGATTCGAACCGATTTTGTGAAGGCGCTGGAAGATGGGAACTACGCCAAGCTGCCCGATCAGGTGTTTGCGCGAGGCTTTGTCCGGTCCTATGCTCGGTCACTTGGGCTTGATGAGGAGGATGCGATCCACCGATTCACTCAGTCAGCCGGCGCCTATTACGACAAGCAAGTTGAGCGGGAGCGTTTGAAAGTCAGGCAGGCGGAAGAAGAGCGGAAGCGTCAAGCTAACCGAAAGGCCGTGGCGATTGCGATCGGCGTTGCGGTTCTCGCGCTCATCTTCCTCCTAAGCCGGGAACAGTCGTCGCTCTTGGTCCATCGTTCGAGCTCGGACCTTCCATCTTCAGGATCGAAACGGACCACTGCGCCGGCTCCAGAATCTCAGGACGCGCCGCTGAGCCTGCAAACCGAATCGGTCCCGCAGGGCCAGCCTGCTCCCAGTACCAAACCGAGCGAGGCCCCTGTCGTATCAGCTAAGCCAAGTGTGTCAGATACGGACGAACTTGCGCCGACCCCTGTCACGACAGCTTCAGTTGCGCTGAAGCCGACGACTCCGGCTCCTTCGTCGCTGGGGAACGACGGACCGCTGGGAGGGATTTCACTCGAAGGGTCTGGAACAACAGAGGGACAGTTGGCACTGGAGCTTGAAGCGATAGAGCTGAGTTGGGTTGTCATTCAGATCGATGGGGGCAGCCCCCAAGAAGCCTTGCTGCGGCCCGGAGAAAAAGCTACATGGAAAGGTCAGGACCAGTTTATCCTGACGCTTGGTAACGCGGGGGGGGTCAAGGCCGAACTCAATGGCAAACCTCAAAAGCCCTTCGGCCCGAGTGGCAAAGTCGCACGCGATATTGTCATCAAGCGGTAACAGGCTGCAGATCAACCATTTCATACAGCAGAACTTCGCTGTCAGCATGTCTGGCGTAAGCCAGGTTTCTCTGGTTAGCTTCGCTTAACCAAACAAACGAGACAAACCAAATAAACCAAATAACGGTCTTTTTCAGCATTGAGGAATGGGGCGTCGCGGCAGGAGTTGAGGCACAATGGCGCCACCCTTTTGAGACTTCCGAGATTTCCGTGATCACCCATGCCCATAACTAACGGAAATATCATGTCTCACCGTGAGGGGATTCTGGCATGAGCCTTGATACATATCTGACTAGGACTGACGAAATTCATCGGAGCGGAAGTGAGCATGAGTTGGAAACGGGATTGTGAAGAGAAAGAATTACGGGGTAGGAATACCTTTCGATAGCACGTTGAATTGCTTGACATAAGTGGAAGGCCATTGTTATATTCGCCCGCGTTTTGTCGCTTTGATATGGAGTTCATAAGCCAGCGGCCCGATGCCGAGTTCACGTGCGGTGGTTAAACACAAAGGAGGAAATCTAATGGGGTATTTTGCTAAGTTTCTGGGAATCAGTGCCGCGCTATTGATGCTGTCGGCCTCAGTCGTCGGAGCCGAGGAAAAGGATCCGCTTAAGTCCCGCGTTCCGGCTGATCAGATGGCCGACGCGAAGGCCAATAAGAATCCGGTTGCCGCAACCCCTGAGAACATTGCCAAAGGAAAGGCACTGTATGAGGGTAAGGGTACCTGCTTCAATTGCCATGGTAAGAATGGGGATGGCCAGGGCGAGGCCGGTAAGGTTCTGAATCCGAGCCCCCGAGATTTTACGAACTGCAAGTTCCATAAGAAGCGGAAAGATGGCGAGCTCTTCTGGATCATCAAGAACGGGAGTGTCGGCACAGGCATGATCTCCTTGACCCCAGCGATTATCTCGGAAGAGGAAGCCTGGACGATCATCAACTACGAGCGG
>JANOJM010000256.1:0-11100 GCA_031418735.1 Nitrospiraceae bacterium
ACCGATGTGTCACACCAAGATCACGATTTGCCAGGACAGGGGAGCGAGCCTCTCCCGACGCCTCCCCCACAAGTGGGTACGCTCGTCCGGTTTTCGCAACCGATCCCCTATGCCGAGGCATGGACCATTCAGAAACAGCTACAGAGAGAACGGATTGCAGAGAGACAAGGGGATGTATTGCTGCTCCTTGAGCACTTGCAAGTCTATACCCTGGGCCGTACCACCCAACCAGCACATTGGGACTGTGGGGAAGAGGTCCTCCGCCGGACAGGCGCCAGCCTCCAGTCCGTAGATCGTGGCGGCTCGATCACCTACCATGGACCTGGACAGGTCGTGGGCTATCCCATCCTCAAGCTGTCACATTATTGCTCAGGACCGAAACAGTATGTACGGAAGTTGGAGGAAGTCTTAATCCATACACTCTTGCAATGGGGGATTAAAGGTTACCGTCTCGATAAAAACCCTGGCGTCTGGGTACGCTGGAATCATGCTGATGCGAAGATTGCCGCGATCGGAATCCGGATCGATCATGGGGTCACGATTCACGGATTTTCACTCAACGTCGATCTGGACTTATCCCCTTTTTCCCATATCATGCCCTGTGGCCTGGCACAGTGCCGGATCACATCCATGGCCGAGATCCTGCAGTCAGCCATGGCGCCCTCAATGGTCGCGCAACAAATAGCGCAGGAGTTCGCGCGCATATTCAACGTTCAATGGATGAGTCTTCCTCCCGACAGCATTGGGCAAAGGCACCATGATCACCACCTCACATCGACGTCCCCGCTTCACACTTGACCAAAGGAACAGGCCATGCACGAACTCGACACACCGACTTTCAGGCTAGCAGTTGCACAGTTTGATCAAGCAGCCGAGGCCATGGAACTTGATCGTAATTTACGTGAACGGCTGAAACTTCCACAGCGGTCGCTGATTGTCAGCCTACCCGTCCGAATGGACGACGGCCGAGTCGAGGTCTATACCGGATATCGTGTGCAGCACGATTCCGCCCGCGGTCCCACCAAGGGCGGCATTCGCTATCATCCGGATGTGAATCTTGGTGAGGTTGCAGCACTCGCCATGTGGATGACATGGAAATGCGCGTTAGCCGACCTGCCCTATGGCGGAGCCAAGGGTGGCGTCGCAATCAATCCAAAACAGTTGTCACGACCAGAATTGCAACGACTGACCAGACGCTATGCAGCAGAAATCTTTCCGCTAATTGGGCCAGACAAAGACGTGCCGGCCCCAGACGTCGGCACAGACGCCCAAGTGATGGCCTGGATTATGGATACCTACAGTCAGCAAGTTGGGTATTCGGTGCCGGGCGTCGTCACGGGCAAGCCCCTATCGATTGGGGGAAGCCTCGGACGTGAAGAAGCCACCGGTCGAGGAGTGGTCTATGTCACCATGGAAGCGCTTCGCCACCTCAAACTCGACATTCGGAACACCACCGTGGTCATTCAGGGATTCGGCAATGTCGGGGCCCATACAGCCCGCATCATGCAAGAGTGTGGCGCACGCGTCATCGCGGTGAGCGACGTGAACGGAGGCATCCATAATTCGAGCGGGTTGGACATTCCGGAACTCCTTACTCGCTATAAGACCGCGGGCCAAACCCTCCGAGACACCAAGCTGGGAGACTGGCTCTCCAACGACGAATTACTGCAACTCGACTGCACCGTGCTGGTCCCTGCAGCGCTCTCCGAACAAATCACCGAACGCAATGCCGCAAAGCTGCGCTGCAGGATTCTCGCCGAAGGAGCAAACGGTCCAACGACGCTGGCGGCTGATCGCATCCTGCAGGACCAAGGCGTCTTTATCATTCCGGACATCCTGGCCAACTCCGGTGGCGTGATTGTGTCCTACTTTGAGTGGGTACAGGATGTGCAGCGATTTTTCTGGAAAGCCGCTGACATTCAAGAGCGATTGCAAGATATCATGGTCACTGCCTTCCATCGGACATTAGAGTTTTCCGTTTCCAAAAAAACTTCCATGCGGATGGCCGCCCTGATGAGCGGCATCGACAAGGTCGCGCAAGCTCATCTCCATCGTGGACTCTACCCATGAGTTCCCAACAGCATGAAGGTGGAGATCATTTGCTGCCGCAGGTTCTTGTGTGAAAGGCCTAGCGTTGATCATGTTCGCTGTGGTTATGTCGACCAACAAAAGGACTCTCCTGCTCAAAATGCTCTCATAGCGTGGACCGTTCATCCATCGGCTTGTCGGACGGAGAGACATCGTCAACTGATACTGAGGCTTACTCTCTGCGCGCTTGCGATCCTGTTGCTCCATGCGCTAGGGTAGGCCAGTCTGAGCTGAACCAGACTAGATCCTCGGAGATCTGCAGGATGGATCGGAATGCCGTGCTCTCTCTCTGGGAAACCCACAAAGATGAACGGTGGCCTCAAGTGGGAAGCCCACACGAGGGGCCATTGATGACACTGGATACAGTGATCAGCGGATGCGTCGTGTACTTCCTCGATAGTCCTGAGGGACTTGATCCCAAACGGGTCGGGATCGTCGAAGATTGCGTGGCAGATCTCGATAACCTGACCCACGAACTGGACGAAGATTGTCGGCCCTACTTTCACCGGCTCCGGAGCCTCGGAGCCCTCCTCATCTCGACCCATCACAGCATCTAACCTATCGGCCTGCCCCTCCCCCACGCAGTCAACCATTCTTGCAAGTTCTCAGGCCGTTCGATAAAATGCACTGCGCGCTTGGCCCCACCAGTATTGAACAATACGCTCACACGCCATCCATCTCTCGGAATATAGAGATGAGGAAGAGTCGATGAAGGATTTACTGCGAGTCGTCACGCTCACATGCATGGTAACGGCTGGAGTCGGTGCCTGGGTACCCTCTGGGTATGGTGAGCCCTACGAATTAAGTAAGAACGACGTGATGGACCCCAAGACTTTGCAGAGCGCTGAGATTTCATTGTTTGGAGTCAAACTGGGAGATCCCGAAGCCAAAGCTCTGGACTCTCTCGTAAATGAAAAGATTCCCGGAGTAAAAGTGGAACAGGAAGCCTCGTTTATCTTTTTGCTCGACCAACGTAAACCGACCGGTCCTATGGCCGGCGTGCGCATTCAGGACGGCAAGGTCGACCTGATCTTTATTAATAATCGATTTTCCTATAAGACTCGCGGGATTTTTCGCAACGTGTTGAACAGCGAGAGCCCTGACGATGTACGAAAACTATTGGGACAGGAAGACTACGGAGACGAAAACGTGATGGGGGCCATACTCGCTTATGATAAGCGGGGATTCGTCATCAACTATCTTGGGAAAGATGTCAACGTGGAGTTTTCTCCGCTTCGGTAGCATTGCGGAAATTCTCAGGCTACGACGGCCCACTCGCCTCTGCCTACCGGTATGTCGACTGGATCAAACGGAGAAATTCAGCGCGAAGACTCGGCTGCCTGCAGCCCATAAGCAATGAGATGCGTCGCCGTGTTCCAACGACGCTTGGAGTTGAGGATCACGAGAAGCAGATCGCTCCCGTTCTGGGAAACCTTGGCGATGAGGCATCGCCCGGCTTTTGAAGTAAACCCCGTCTTGATACCTTCGACGCCGGGAATACGCCCCAACAATCGGTTCGTGTTGTGCAAAACATAGGCACGGTGACCGCTGACAGGGGTAATGATCGCGCGTTCCTCACGGACTAACTGCCGGAAAATCGGTTGATCGAGAGCCACGAGACTCAGCGTGGCAAGGTCTTCAGCCGTCGAGTAATGGTCTGGATTGTCGAACCCGCAGCCATTGCTGAAATGCGTATCCGCTAAGCCAAGCTCCGCAGCCTTGGCATTCATGAAGTCCACGAACTGTGCTTCGTCGCCGCCCACATGCTCCACCGCTGCCAGACAAGCATCGTTTGCCGACACGATTAACATGGCCTTCAGCAGATCTTCCAATCTAAAGACCTGCCCTGCCTTCACGCGTAAATGCGTCTTGTGAGCCCGTGCGGCATTGGGACTGATCGTGACGAGATCATCCAACTGCCCCCTTTCCAGAATGACCAGGGCCGACATGATTTTTGTGAGGCTGGCGGGGGACATTCGCTTTCGGGCATCGTGTTCATACAGCACACGACCGCTATTGAGCTCCTTGAGAAGAATGCCATGAGCTGGAGCAACTCGCCACGGAGGGAATTGGTGTGGAATAATCGCGGTGCGGACAGACGCCCGTTGAGCTTCTACATTCTTCGCAAGAGCGATGGATGGAGTGAAGGATCCGGCGCCGATCAATAGGAGGCCGATGAGCGCCACGGCAGCGTGGGCGAGAACTGGCACCCGATGGAATCTCCTGCAATCTCTTGTCATGATGAACCTGTCGCTCCTACTCATAGTGTAAACGATTCACTCACCTTTCCCCCGCGAAACCCGCTGTCAATCACTTTGTGGAAGAAACGGAGCAGATCGGCAAGGTCTATCCAAAACCCGCAATTCAAACAGCGGGCATAGAGTCGCCGATTCACCAGCGTATAGTGACGCTCGACCATCATGCAGCCTTTACACCTCAAACAGTGCATCGACGCGCCTATCTTCAGCCTCTGTATCTATCGGAGTCGATTCATCACTAATGCCAAGCAGCCTGCCAATAATCCTCCGCCGACAATCGTGGTGCCAAACGAGAGGTACGCGCTGGCCCCGCTTCCCGGAGCGGCTCCGTCAAGCAGCTCTCGCACCCCCCCCTGTACCATCAGCACAGAGAGGGTGAGCAATGCGCCGATTGCAAACCACCATCTAAATGATCTCACCAGTGTCCTCGGAACAGACCGCCAAGAGGCCTGCGCGGCGCTCATCAGGCACTGTAGCCGAGGGTCGATAGGCTGTCAAGAAGACTGGTATTGATGGACTCACTCCATGATCGATAGGCGGCGTACGCGCCTCACGGTGAAGGCGCGACGGGAGTGGATGCCGCTTTCAACCCTCGATGGAGAAAGACGGAGACACTTCCGTTTCCGTTGTCCGCTGTCACAAGTCCAGGCTCCTCAGCCTCCTTTGTTGTGACACGAAACGTTGCAAGGGCAAAGGGGCCGGGCTTTGTCCTATAATTTCTCGGCGGATATTCGAAGGTTCCATCGCCACGGCCAAAGAGAATAGAGAGATCGCTCGATTGAAGGTTGACGATGGCCACGTCTGTAAGTCGGTCGCCGTTGAAGTCACGGGCGAGCCCGAAATTCGGTCCTGCATCGGCACCGGAATCGTGCCCTGGATGGAAAGTCCCATTACCTATTCCAAGAAAGGTTGTGAAGCTGTCCTGCACGCCGTTGATGACAAGTAGATCGCGGATCCGGTCATGGTTGAAGTCGGTGAACGTCACTCCAAGCGGGCGTTTCCCCGTCCGATAGTCGGTGGGAGGGCGAAACGTGCCGTCGCCATTCCCCATCCAAATAGAGACCGCGTTCGACATCGGCCCTCCGTTCGTCACGGCCAAATCGATCTTCCCATCGCCATTCAAGTCGGCCAACGCCGCCGATGTGGGCGTATCGCCATATTCATACTGCGCTCCATGGGTGAATTCACCGGTGCCGGTTCCCAGAAAAACTTTGATCTTGTCGTTCCGCAACGCGACCACAAGGTCTGGCTCCTGATCGCCGTTCAGATCGTCGCTCGCGATGGCAATAGGAGACCGATGCACAGGATAGCGCGGCCCCTCTTCAAATTTTCCATCGACCCGTCCGAATAGTACGGCCACTTCGTCGCCCCCGGAACAGGCCAGCACCACATCGGGATACGCATCGTGGTTGAACATTCCGAGGGCAAGCGAGCGGGGTTCTTTACATACATTCAGCTGAACTTGATCGTGAAAGGTGCCGTCACCGTTGCCTAAAAGAATTGAAAGGGTATTGCTGCCGATATTCGTTGTCACCAGATCGGTAAAGCCGTCCTGATTGACATCCGTGGGGGTAACAGTCGTCGGGTTCTTCCCTACTTTATAACTGGCAAAGTAGTAAAAAATGTCTGGCGGCGTGTAGGGATCTTGCTTGGTACAGCCGCTTGCCAGAAGCAGAAAGAAACTTGTCGCAACAACGGCAAGATTCCGCCCCATATGCCCATCAGCGTCTCTGGTCACACCCACCTCTCGATTGAGGAAACGCCGACGTGGCAGTTTGTCCATATGAGCATGCGCCCATCGATCAAGCCTTTCCGCTGAAGCAAATTTAGGCAGTATACAGACCACCGCTTTCTCTTGGCAATCAACCAAGCCACGCAACGATCCCTACCAAAACAGGTTTCCCCAATCCTGGCCCGCTCTTCGACGGCTTTGAAAACGGTGCGGTGTTTGGGGTACAATGCCCAACTTGGTAAGGAGGAATCCATGAGCAAGATGATGAAGATTGAATTATCGATGTACGGAATTGCCGAAGTGCTGCACTGGTGTCATGGTCGCAATAACGGCCGCGTCCCCGGAGTGGACACAGCAGGCTTTGACAAAATGAAGGGGCTCTTAGCTGAGAAGCCCCAGTCTGGAGATTATTTTACCCTCGATCAATTCTGGAAGAAACGAGTCACTTTGGACTTGACTGAAGATGAGGTGGCCACAATTGATCGCTGTCTCTACGATCTCCCGAATTTCGATAGCGAACCTCTTCCACAAATCCGACATAAATTCTGGCCGCAAGAGACGGCAGCCCACTGAACAGCAGGGGCCGTCCTCAAACGGCCCCTGCCTCTACCTCATACCGATTCGCCCAGCCTACTCGTCCAAGACGTGGCCGATAGCCCCGTGAAAAACTCGTTGCATGTTGACGCGCATCCGTGGAGAGAACTATCAGACAGGAAGAAGAAGCTACCCTATGCGGGATGCTTAGAAAGGCCGCAGCGAGTGAGGTAGACTGAGGTTGAGGTCAAGGTTGAGCGAAGATTAGGCTCGCTTTATCTCAACCTTCTTCGTGCTGGCGGACTTTTTCAGCATCCTGCCGCTAGAGCGTCCCTTCTCCCTTAAGATACTGGCGAAAGCGGTCCATCAAATCGGCGCCGAGAGTCCCGCCTTCCGGCTTCTTCAAGTCCGGATCGGCAAAGTGCCCGCGAATTTCCTGGAGGCGTTTTTCAGCCTGCTCATTCCCCTGCAACCGCTTGGTCTTCTCCAGCGCCGTATCGAACGCTTCAAACGTCAGCTCTTTGTATCCAAATGAGCGAATCCGTTTAACGGCTTTCATCATGGCTTGATTCCGGAAAGTCGTCAGATGTTCCGAATCGATCTCTGCGAGACCGAGCTTCCGCGCCCTGCGCTCAGCTGCCTTACGGATTCCACTACGCACAAAATCAGGGGACGTTTGCAGCCGCTTCCAAGCCTCATCGGTCCACACAACTCGTTCCTGGGGGGCCTCCCACAATTGAAGCAACGTCGACTCGTCGATCCGCGTCACACCTCTCTCTCTCGCCAAATCTTCGGTGTCCCGCCTCAACATGTCCGTGACGAATTCGACGGCGATCGGCGGCGACTGTTTCAATTTCTCTTGAAGTTGCGCCAACGCCCCCTCGCTCCACTCCAGCGGAGGGCCTGAAACCTCGCGGAAATCACCCAGCGCTTCCACCTTTTCGAATAGTTCGACGTTCACCTCGAGATGCCCACGCTCCCTGGCAATCTCTTCGGAAATCTGCCTGATCATGTGGCGCATGAACTCTGGAACCGTATCCAGTCGGTCCTTGGCAGCGGCAGTCCAGGGAAGATGGCCTTGCGCCATTTGCGCTGCCGCATCGGCCATACCAGACTCCCCACCCATGCCACCCATCATTTGATTCTTGAACTGATCGAGAAGATCCCCTGTAATTTCTGTACATCCAAGCTCCCGGGCCTTCTTCTCGGCCAAACGACGAACCATGCCGCGCAGAAATAGCGGCGCTCGCTCTAGACGTTTGGAGGCCTCGTCCGTCCAGCGGACATCTACTCCGACCGCCTCGTGGGAATCTGGTGCATTCATGATGAGCGTCCCGTTATGACTGATTCAGGAGTTCCTTCAATTCCTTGCCGGCCTTGAAAAATGGAACCTTCTTAGCAGGAACCGCCACAGTCGCGCCGGTCTTGGGATTCCGTCCCTCTTTCATCCGGCGAGCCCGGAGCCTAAAACTGCCGAACCCTCTGATCTCCGTCTTATCGCCGTTTTTCAACGAATCACGCACACAGTCGAAAATCGTATTCACAACGACTTCCGCCTGCCGCTTCGTCAGCGTCGTGACCTGTTCGGATACGCGCTCGATGATTTGGGCCTTCGTCATATTGGGCTCCCCTTTCATACTAATGAATCGACCTACGAGCCGATCCGCCCGCGCTAGAACGCCATAAGATACTTGAGGCTGACCCCGGGGTTAAAAATTAACTTGGGAAACAGCATCGACAAGCGAGACTCGAGCAATTCTCTTACCGAAAATCGTCGACGAGGCTCAATGACTTTCGGCTCACCTTCGATACCGGCCACGTCCGCAGCAAGTTGAATAGCCGCTTCGAGATCACCGAGTTCATCAACCAGCTTAGAATCTTTGGCCTGGCGGCCCGTGAAGATTCGACCGTCCGCCAAGGCCTGCACAGCCGCCATATCAAGCCCGCGTCCTGCTGCCACTGCCTCGATGAACTGTTTATGGACATCATCCATGACGGATTGGAGTAATGCTTGCTCTTCATCGCTCATCTTCCGCAGCGGCGATCCCACATCTTTGAATTTTCCACTTTTGATCACGACGCCTTCAACGCCGATCTTCTTCAGCAACCCTTCGACGTTCGCCATCTCCATGATGACCCCGATGCTCCCCGTCAACGTCCCCGAATTGGCCATGATCCGATCGGTCGCCACCGCAATATAGTATCCTCCTGACGCCGCCACTGTACCCATTGAAGCAATCACCGTCTTATTGTTCTTGTTACGAACCCGCTGGACCGCATCATGGATTTCTTGCGACGGCACAACCCCGCCGCCGGGGCTGTCGATGCGCAATACGATCGCCTTCACGGAGGGGTTCTCGGCAAAACGCTTCAACTCGACGATCGTGGATTGCGCATCCACAATGACCCCTTCAATACGGATCAATCCGACCCGATCCTCCATAGAAAAATCGAGGTCAGGGAAAAATACGTTCACCAGAAAGAGCAGGCCAAGCCCGATGCCGAGCGCCCAGAGCACTTTGCGCACGATCCCTCGTTTCGGAGGCCTTTGTGCCATTTCATCTATCATCGTTCTGTTCGCTCACAGCGCCGAGGGCACAAGGCCCCCGGCTTACCCCGAGATCTGGTACTCAGACCTACTTCTCGTCCTCGGCTTGCTCTCGCTTCCTGTTCTGCTTCGCTGCACGGCCCAAGCTTTGGTCCAACGCCCCTTGCGTGGCATGGAATTCATCGACCGTTCGACGATCGGAATCCATTTGATGGTCGCGCAGGCTGAGCGCGATCTTTCGTTCTTCACGATCCACCTTGATGATCTTGGCCGTCACTTCATCCTGCAGCTTGAACTTCTCTTCGAGCTTAGCCTGGGCATCAAGACCGGTCTCGCTGATATGAATCAACCCTTCGACTCCCCCGTCCAATTCGACAAAGATGCCAAAGTCGGCGACCTTACTGATCTTCCCGACCGCCACATCCCCGACCGCATACCGGCCCGGAATCTCCTCGTCCCATGGATCGCTCTTGAGCTGCTTATACCCGAGCGAAAGCCGCTCCTTTTCCTTGTCGATCCTCAACACCACGGCCTCGACCTTCTGTCCCTTTTTGAAGAGCTCAGAAGGATGCTTGATATGTTTCGTCCACGACATATCAGAAATGTGAATCAATCCGTCGATACCCTCTTCGAGCCCGACGAATGCGCCAAAATCGGTGAGGCTCTTCACCTTCCCTTCAATGTGGGTGCCAATGGCATACTTCCCTTCCACCATATCCCAGGGATTCGGCGCAGTCTGCTTCATGCCGAGTGAAATCTTCCTGCTGGCCGGATCCACGTTCAACACCGCCGCTTCAACCTGATCCCCAATAGACACGACACGCGACGGATGGCGCACCTCGTGTGTCCATGACATCACAGAGACATGCACCAGACCCTCGACGCCGGGCTCGAGCTCGATGAATGCTCCGTAGTCGGTCAGGCTCACGACACGACCTCGAACACGAGTGCCGATCGCATACTTCGTGGCTACGCCGGTCCAGGGATCGGCGCTCTTCTGTTTCAACCCGAGTGAAATACGCCCGGTCTCTCGGTCATATTTGAGCACGCTCACTTCTACCTTGTCGCCGATGTTGAACATTTCCGAAGGATGGCCGACACGGCCCCAGGACATGTCCGTGATGTGGAGCAACCCGTCGATGCCGCCGAGGTCGATGAACGCCCCGTAATCCGTAATATTCTTCACCTGACCTTGAATCAATTGCCCTTCCTTCAGCGTGGACAGGGTCGTCTTCCGCTTCGAATCCCTCGTCTCTTCCAAGAGCACGCGCCTGGACACGACAACGTTGCCACGCCGATGATTGATCTTGATGATCTTGAGAGGGAACGTACGCCCGACCAACCCGTCAAGATCCCGCACCGGGTGAAGATCGATCTGCGAGCCAGGCAGAAAAGCCTTCACGCCGATATCCACCATCATCCCGCCTTTGATCCGCGCCACAATTTTTCCATCAATGCTCTTGCCGTCATTGAAGAGCTTTTCCAGCTCCTCCCAAATCTTCATCTTGTCGGCTTTTTCCTTGGAGAGCACCAAATTGCCGTCGTCGTCTTCGCACTCCTCGATATAGACTTGAAGCCGATCGCCCACTTTGATGTTCTGAAGCTCCTCGGTGGAGAACTGATCGTTCTGGATCATGCCTTCGGACTTGTAGCCGATGTCCACGACCACTTTGTCTTTGGTCACAGCGACAATCCGGCCCTCCGTAATCGTGCCCTCTTCGAGGTTCTTGAATGTCTCCTCGTATAAGGCCGCTAAGGCTGCTCGATCTAACTGCTGGTCACTCGATGGCGAAACCGTGCTCATGGTATAGATCCTACTCTTCCGACAGGAGTCGGGTGCTGATGGTTATACACCGGCATTCACTCAGCCTTGCGAATGCCGGCACTGGACTGCTGGGTCGGAGACTCCACGGCACCTAGTGAGGCGATACGATCCATCA
>JANOJM010000257.1:0-4608 GCA_031418735.1 Nitrospiraceae bacterium
CTGGTTTGTTTGGTTCGTTTGGTTGGTTGATCCGAGTCAACCAAATAAACAAGACAGACCAAATGAACAAGTCTGCTGATATGCCATGGCGATGACGATTTCGGTCATCATCCCCACGCTGAACGAAGCACGAACGGTCATAGCGACACTCGCGCAGACCGCCTCGCTCGGCTTCGATGAACTCATCGTGGTGGATGGAGGGAGCACCGATGGGACTTCCTCACTCGTCGAATCGTACCGGCTCAGCGCTCAGTCCTCGGCATTCAGTCCTATACAATGGATCACCTCTCCACCTGGACGCGCCCGGCAGATGAATGAAGGCGCAAAGGCCGGACGCGGAGAAATTTTTGTGTTTCTACATGCCGACACACAACTTCCAGGCGATGCGAAAACGATCATCGTCACGGCACTGGCCGATCGACGGATAGTGGGAGGACGGTTCGATGTCCGATTCGATCGCCCATCGATCTGGGGAACCATCATCAGCAGGATGATGAACTGGCGATCGAGACTAAGCGGCCTCGCCACCGGCGATCAGGCCCTGTTCGTGCGTCGCTCTATCTTCGAACAGATGGGAGGCTTTGCCGACATGCCATTGATGGAGGATATCGAGTTCTCCCGCAGACTCACACAAAAGGGAGCGACCGCGGCCCTCACTGCGACCGTGACGACCTCTTTTCGTCGCTGGGAACAACAGGGCCCCTTGCGGACAATCCTCCGAATGTGGATCTTACGATTCCTGTATTGGGTCGGTGTGAGCCCGCAGCGTCTCGCGCAGTTCTATATAGCTGTGCGCGAGAAGGCGAGAGGCTAGGGGCACGAGGCCAGGGGGCCGGAGGAACGCATGGCAAGAAGATCAGAAAACAGAAACGACGCTCAGTCCTCCTCTCGCCCCTTGCCTCTCGCCTCTAGCCTTCAGCGCGCCGAAAGCGCGCTCGTGATTTTCGCCAAGGCTCCGATCCCTGGCCAGGTGAAAACGCGACTCTGCCCGCCGCTGACACCTGACGAGGCAGCCACTCTGCACGGCAGCTTCGTCCTCGACATGCTGGAACGGACCACACTCGCTGCCGCCAAATTACAGCTCCCCGTCCATCGGTACCTGGCCTGCGCTCCTTCCTCTGCGCTGGTGTTCTTCAAAATCATGGAAGAACGGCAGAACGTCCGCCTCTTGGATCAAATAGGAGAAGATCTGGGCCAGCGGATGCACCGCGCCTCTGTCGATTTATTCGCCAAGGGCTACAAGCAGGTCATCATCGTAGGGGCCGATGTTCCGACCTTGCCGCTGTCGGTCTATCAGGATGCGCTCGCGATACTGGGCCGCTCGGACCTGGTCTTGGGACCGGCCTTGGATGGCGGCTACTACCTTATCGGCCTCAAGCGGCCGGCAGAGCAACTCTTTACCGGAGTGCCCTGGTCCACCGATCAAGTCCTCACCGCCACACAACAGAAGGCCAAGGCATTGGGTTTGACTGTCCAACTCACCACCGCCTGGCGCGACGTGGATACCCTTGCAGACTTGCAATCGCTCATCGCAGAATGCCAAGAAGACAATAAAAAACCCAAACAAGGCCGGACCTTCTCCATACGAACAGCCGGAGCCTTACAGCTGCTCGCGACCAGGCTCAAAACCCGTTAAGATAGCGGGCATCCACACCGAGCACGAAGGGATCACCTATGGCAGAGCGAGTCGCACTCATCACAGGTGGAGCCAAGGGCATCGGACGGGGGATCGCGCTCGACCTGGCGGCGCAACAGTGGTCAGTCGCCATCTGCTACCGCACGAGTGAGGCAGAGGCAAAAGCCACAGCTGCCGAGATCACCAGTCGTGGTGGTCGTGCGCTCTCGATTCGCTGTGACGTGTCAGACCCCCAAGCGGCCAAAACCCTCGTGGCCCAAGTCGAGCACCAGTGGGGACAGATCGACGCGCTGATCAACGGCGCCGGCCCTTACCATCGTGTGAGCCTGTTCGAGGAAACGGTCGAAGGCTGGAACGAGATGTTCGACGGCAATCTCCATCCTATTTTCTATCTCGCTCAAGCGGTGGCGCCGGGAATGAAAGCCCGCAAATCCGGACACATCATCAGCTTCAGCATGGCCAACGCCGATCAGATGATTTCTCAACCGGACGTCACGGCCCATTACATCGCCAAGGCCGGCGTCTTAATTCTGACTCGCACGCTGGCCAAACTGCTGGCGCCTCACGGCATTACCGTCAATGCTATCTCGCCAGGTTTCATCGATTCAGGCAGCGCGCCGCCGGGAGAACTCGCCGGCATGACCAAACGCATCCCTGCCGGCTATATCGGAACCGTAGACGATACTGTGGCGGCGGTGCGCTATCTCCTTAGCGACGAGGCGAGATACGTGAATGGGGCCAATATTCAAATCAGCGGGGCATGGGGGGTGTGAGGGGATGGAGACTGATGATCTCCTGTGCTCGCGGAACGCGCACGATCAGAATGTGCTCGTTCGACGCGCGCAAGGGGAGATCAATCAGCCCCCATCCCTGAAGAGAGAACGAGCGAGCTTGGAAGGAGTAGGAGAGGGCAGCCTAGATGATCTCCTGTGCTCGTGCAACGCGCGGTCTCAGAAGACCCTCGTTGGACACGCGCAGTGGGAGACCATCTAGCCCGCCCTCAAAGGAGAAGCTGGAAGAGCGGTGGTCGATCGATGCGCGCAGTGAAAGGGCACTTCAGGCCACCCTCTGAGAGGAATACGCAGAAGTGACGAAGAGAAAGATTTGAAGGAGGCATCATGAAGTCAGAACAAGAACGGACGGCACATGGTCGGTTTGTCCAGGCATTACAGCATGAGCATCTCACCTGTGCCCAGCCTGGATGCGGCGGAGCGATGAACGTTACCGACCACAGCCCCCATCTCGCCCGTATCAAGACGTATGAAGCCGAATGCAAACAGTGTCATACCAAGGAGCAGATTACCGGCAAAGAACAGCCGATGCCACCGTGGGACGGCGCCTCAATCACAATGATGGCCGAAGTGCATCTCCTCCACGAGCAACCTACTTGCCCCTTCGACGATACCCCCATCACTTTTACCTCCATGCCGAATCCCCGTCGCAAAGCCCGTTACCGCCTCTCCTGCTTCTACTGCGGCAGACATGCGGAGCTAAACTGGCCTCCTGCGGAGGCGAAGCGATAAGCGCCCCCAAGCCGAAAAATATTTCCACTCCTATAAGTGCCCCTTGCAGTATGTCCTGAATTTAGGACATACTGCCTCCGTGAAGTCGATCACGTTTCATCCAAAAGCACTGGTGTTCATCCGAGGGCAATCACCGGCGATCAAGCGGGAGATCGGCGAAGCGCTCCGTGACGTTCAAAAATGCATCCACCTCGGCCTACCGCTCAGCCGACCGATGCCCGGAGTCGCATCCGGCACTCATGAGCTGAGAGTGAGGGACTCAACGGCTACCGTACGAGTGTTCTACTTCGTCACATTAGCTGACGCGATTGTGGTATTTCACGGCTTTCAGAAACAGACGCAGACGACACCTAAGCATGAAATCGCTGTTGCCCGACAACGATTGAAGGAGGTATTGCATGGCTACGACTAAAGTTCAAAAGAATGTGACGGTTCGGACCGCCGATGAGCTCGGGCGCGCCTTGGGTTTGTCAATGGCCGACACCGCTGAAATAGAGTTTCGCTCGGAACTCACCGTGGCGCTCGCGAAGATCATTCAAGCAGGACGGCTCACCCATGCCGATATCGCGAAGAGCGCCGGAACGTCGAGAACGCGAGTGACCGCGATTGCAAATGGCAACACCCACGGCGTGTCAACCGATGTACTCATCCGGGTACTCGCCGCGACAGGCTATCGCGCTGAAGTTCGGGTAAAGAAAGCCGCAGCTTAAGCCGAACCCCTGACGCAAAGCCCATTACCGCCTCTCCTGCTTCTACTGCGGCAGACATGCGGAGTTGAACTGGCCGCCGGCGGAAGCAAAAAGGTAAGGGGATGGAGCCTGATGATCTCCTGTGCTCGCGCAACGCGCGGTCGCGGACTCCCCTCGTTGGACGCGCGCAGTGGGAGATCAATCAGGCCCCATCCCTGAAGAGAGGAATGACTGAGAGAAGCGTTTTTCCTAATTTAGCTCAAAGAACAAGCTTGAATTGCATCGTTCAACTGACTCAGAAAATACGGATCGTCGTGAGCTGTGATTATTTTCTTGATCTTCTTGAGGGCAGGCAGCAAAGCTCTCTTTTTTAATATTTCCGCAGCCTCCAGATATAGGACCATGGGCCGCTCTTCAGCCAATGCTCGCATTATCCATCTAATCGATTGAGGATGCCGCCTCCTTGCAAGGCCGACGAGAGCCTCACCACGTATTTCTCCGTCCTGGTCCTTCAACCGCTCTTGCAACACACGCCTGATTTTTGGAGTATCCGTGTCGATCATCGAACCGATGCCAAATGTTGCCCAGTTACGAACATCCCTCGACTTGTCTTTGCTTAAGTCCATCAGTGCGGTAATTGCCACGGGTTCTTCCTGGCAAAGAAGTCCAAAAACGACGCCTTGCCTGACTCTTTCCCTCTTATGATTCTTGAAGCCAGCTAGCTGTTCGACCCCTTCACTGGCTTTCCGATGGCCAAGAG
>JANOJM010000258.1:0-2384 GCA_031418735.1 Nitrospiraceae bacterium
ACTCTTTGCGGCGCCGTTGCACTGGGGCTTTGTGACCCTGGGCTGGTGCGGGTTGTTCGGTGGGACCGGTGGTGTGGCGGCACAGATCGTCGCCCGCATGTCCAACCTCTGCGATGTGGTCTGGAACAACGAGAGCAAGGACTGCTTGCATGTGATCCCGTACTAAATCGTACCGGTGTGGTCATGGGCTGACAGCGCGCTCCGGATTCCGAAGAGCGAGGTTGCTCATAAGACTAGCTGGAACAAGGGAGAGAACAGATGTTTCGAATGAGTGAGGAGGAGACAAATGGCACTGTTTAGAACAGCTGAGATTATAAAAGCCAGCAAGCTGCCGCCGGAAGGCGTCAAACTGTCACGGATGATCGACGCGGTGTACTTCCTACCGATTGCATACCTGGGAGTATTCGCGACCTTTCATATGCACTTCGATCTGCTTGCAGGAGACTGGGATTTCTGGATCGATTGGAAGGATCGGCAGTTCTGGGTAACCGTAACTCCTATTGTGGAGGTTATGTATCCAGGGGCGATCATGTACTACTTCTGGACGTTCTACCGGCAACCCTTTGGTGCAACGTTAAGCATCACAGGGCTCCTTGTCGGAAAGTGGATTACGGTCGTGTTGGCCTGGTACTGGTGGGCAAATTTCCCGGTAAACTTCGTCATGCCTGCCACCATGGTCTCCAGCGCGTTGATCCTGGACTGCACCCTGTTGCTGACCAGAAGCTGGATGCTTACAGCGATATTCGGAGTCTGGGCATTTGCGATGATGTTCTATCCTACGCAATACGCCCTGTTCGGATACAGCAAGCAACCGATGGTCGTGGATGGTCAGCTGCTTTCCTTGGCCGACTACATGGGCTTCACCTATGTCCGGACGGGAACGCCTGAGTATATCCGCATCATCGAAGTCGGTTCATTGCGTACATTCGGCGGACACACCGTGTGGATCTCCGCATTTTTCTCAGCGTTTGTCTCCATGTTGGTCTATACCATTTGGTGGCAAATCGGGCACTTCGTCGGCCAAGCCTTCTTCTGGGTTAAGGGCAAACGTGGAGTGATGTCACGGAAAAATGATATCATGATCGTCGGCACGGATGAGTTTGCCGCGAGACATGGTACACCGGACGGAGTTGCACCAAGACTGACAGCGACAGGCACACTCGCGGAAGGGAAATCATGAACGCAAAAAACATATTTAAATTGTGCGTGATCGGTTCCCTTGGGATGGCGACATTAGGGCTCACCCTGGTGTTCAATGCCACTCCCGCTGCCGCGCACGGTGAGCGTTCACAGGAACCGTTCCTGCGGATGCGTACCGCGCAGTGGTACGACACAAAGTGGAATCCTCAGAAGACCGCGGTTAACGATGAAGCAATGCTGTCCGGCAAGATCCATATCGCGGAAGACTGGCCACGAGCCGTGGTCAAGCCGAACCGTACCTTCATTAACGTGGGCAGCCCGAGTTCGGTGTTCACGCGTCTCAGTTCAAAAGTCAACGGAACTCCAATGTTCACATCGGGCCCGATGGAGCTCGGTGGGGACTACGAGTACGTGATCAAGTTGAGGGGCCGGTTGCCCGGTCATCACCACATCCACCCAATGTTAGCCGTCATGGGGGCCGGTCCTGTTGCAGGACCAGGGGGATGGATGGATATCACGGGCAATTATAAGGACTTCACCAACCCGGCAAAATTGCTGGTCGGTGGAACTATCGATACGGAGACTGCAGGCATGGCAGCCGGAATCTTCTGGCATGCCCTCTGGGGCGGTCTCGGCTTCGCATGGATCGGCTGGTTCATGATCAGACCGATGTTCCTGATTCGCGCCAGAGTGCTGGCGCAAGAGGGTGGAGACGCACTGCTGAACGACCCGGTCGACCGTGTGGTGGCCGTCGGAGTTTTAGTAGTGACCTTTACTTTGATCGCGATTGGTTTCTTCACTACGGACCACTCGTACCCTTACACCGTACCTCTCCAGGCCGGTGAACCAAAGATCAAGGCAACGCATCTGAAATCTGACCTCACGGTGAAGGTACTCGCAGCTGACTACGATGTTCCTGGTCGCGCCCTGCGTATGACGCTCCAGGTCACGAACAGCGGTGAGGTGCCCCTTAGGATCGGTGAGTTCACGACAGCAGGCATCCGGTTCCTCAACAAGGTAGGTGTGGCCAACAACATGGATCCAACCTATCCGGCGGAGATCATGGCTCAAGATGGTTTGCATATGGAAGATGAGTCACCGATCATGCCAGGGGAAACCAAAGAAGTGAAGCTCGACTCCAGAGACTCGCTCTGGGAAGTCCAGCGGTTGATGGACATGGTCAACGATCCGGAGCAACGCTTCGGTGGCTTGGTGATGTCTTGGGACGAATCAGGCAATCGTCA
>JANOJM010000259.1:0-5188 GCA_031418735.1 Nitrospiraceae bacterium
AACGAACAATAAGATGGCTCCATATAATGGATCGCATATAGTCCCCCACCAATCACGTGTTTAAAAGACACCGCAGCGGCAGGCAGTCCGAGGACAACCGTGCCAGAATGACGTGAATCGAGATGACGTGACTAGTAGCGAGGGGGAGCGCGAGAAGGACCGGGCGTGGATAATTCAAAGGAAAGCAGAACCGAGTCCGCCGGAAGTTCCAGCAGGTCGATGAGCCCCTGTGCTGTGAAGAGAGGTGCGCCGACATCGAGAGACCCGGCCGTGTGGTGTTTGACCCACTGGCAGAGATCGGTGTCTGAGTGCTCGTGCCCGTCGTGGTCAGCCGCCGCCAACTCGTGATGAACATCCTGCGCCACCGCAAACGGCGCAATGGCGAGTAAGAGCAGGACGAGGCCGATCGCCACAGCGCCCCGAAGAAAACAGGCCGAACGTCGTATGGAACTGTGCAGAATCATTGAGGGCAAGCTACGTACCATAGGCTTTCACGGCTTGTCAAACAACGGAATCGATGCGCCAATCCAGCCATCGCCGGTCGCCGGCACTGCCCCCAGTGGATATTCCTTGGAATCTAGGCTATATTTTACGCGTCCAAGCGCGTAATGCCCCGTGAAGCTATACGACAAAGAGCGCTTCCTCTGTGAAAAGGCACAACCATGCAGAGACCTCTCGATAACCAGCATATTATTGATATCAAGCCGCTGCCCTCGCCGCGAACGATCAAGTCAAAGCTACCGATCACCGATCAAGCCGCTGCCCTAGTCGTTGAAACCAGAGATGCCATTCGCCACATTCTGCACGGCCAAGACCGTGAGCGCCTACTGGTGATCGTCGGACCCTGCTCCATCCACGACCCTGAGGCCGCATACGAGTATGCCGACCGATTGAAGCCAGTAGCGGATGCGTTGCGTGACCGGTTGCTCATCGTCATGCGTACCTACTTTGAAAAGCCCCGTACCACAGTCGGATGGAAAGGCCTGATCAACGATCCACATCTGGATGGCACCTGCGATATCGCCACCGGAATGGAACTCGCAAGGACCATCCTGCTAAAGATCAATCAATCCGGCATGCCCTGTGCGACAGAATTGCTCGACCCCATCAGCCCCCAGTACGTTGCCGACCTGATCAGCTGGACGGCCATCGGGGCCCGCACCACAGAAAGCCAGACACATCGGGAAATAGCCAGCGGTGTCTCGATGCCGGTCGGTTTCAAAAACGGAACAGAAGGCAGCTTGCAAGTCGCGATCAACGCGATGACGTCGGCCCGCGCGCCGCACCACTTCGTCGGCATCAATACCGAGGGACAAACGTCGATCATCAAGACTGCGGGCAACCCAGACCGACACATCGTCCTCCGCGGCGGTGGCGGGAAAACCAACTACGACGCCGAGCATGTGGCCAACGCCGAAGCGGCGGTGGCCGGCGAAGGCATCGCCCGTCCCATCATGATCGACTGTTCCCATGACAACTCCAGTAAAGACCATCGGCGCCAGGGTCTGGTCGCACGCGAAGTCCTCCGCCAATTCCGTGAAGGCCGCCAATCCATCACGGGGCTGATGCTCGAAAGCAACCTGAATCCAGGCAAGCAGACCTGGCAGCAGGGAAAGGCGCTGGCCCACGGCGTCTCCATCACCGATGCCTGTCTCGGCTGGGATGAGACAGAAGCCTTACTCAATGAACTGGCCGAGATGATCGTAACTAAACCCGTATAGCAGGATGCTGAAAAAGTCCGCCAGCGGCGTTCTCGCATCATTCAGATCCTCGACGTACCCAGAGGGTACGCCTCCGGTCTTCACTCGCTGCGGCATTGCTGAACGGCCTTTTTGAGCATCCTGCGGGAGCGTTTTCGTTTTGTGCCACAATAGTTTTCCCGCAGCCTGCTAGAAGAGCCTCGATCTTCACCGCTATCAAACCACGACCAAGAGACTCACATGCTCATCGACACCCATACCCATCTGGATGATGCCCGCTACAATGACGATCGCGAGGCGATGATTGCTCGCGCCAGGGAAGCCGGTGTCGAAGCCTTCATTACCATTGGTTGCGATCTGGCGACCAGCCTGGCGGCAGTCGCTCTGGCGGAACAACACCCGTTCATCTATGCCTCCATCGGCGTCCATCCCCATGAAGTGAAGCACATCCTGGATAGCTGGTACGACGATTTCCGTCGGCTGGCGCAGAATAAAAAGGTGGTCGCCTACGGCGAGATCGGCCTCGATTACCACTACAACCATTCGTCACCGAAGGAGCAACGCGAACGATTCCGCGAACAGATTCAGCTCGCACGCGAGTTGAATCTTCCCGTGATCATCCACACGCGGGAGGCCCAAGAAGACACGATTACGATCTTGAAAGAAGAGAAGGCGTCAGAAGTCGGCGGGGTCTTTCACTGCTTTTCCGGGGATGCGTGGCTGGCAAAAGATGCTCTGGATTTAGGGTTTTATCTGTCGTTCTCCGGGATTCTCACGTTTCAAAATGCAACCATGCTTCGAGACATCGCAAAAACCGCTCCGCTGGACCGTCTCCTAATCGAAACCGACTGCCCGTACCTGACGCCCATCCCCCATCGAGGCAAACGGAACGAACCGGCCAACGTGTCATTCGTCGCGCAAAGGCTGGCGGAGCTTCACGCCGATGCGCCGGACATGTCGATCGAGCGAATCGGACACATCACCACCGAGAACGCGAAGCGCCTGTTCAAAATCGCTTGAGCTGCCTGCTGCGCTGCCGTTGGGACTTCGGTAACTTGCGCGGGTTTCCCTTCTTGCCCGGCCCACGCTGAGGTCGAAGATCCTCCCCTGTATCCAGCTCTTTGTGGGGAGTGGCACGGGGCAAGCTCGACGGCCCTTGCAGTTTTCCGATAAACTCCTGGGCCTTCATCACAAAAGCTCCCTGTGCCCTCGCGACCTCATAATCTCACGATCGGAACTCACCACCGCGCAGGCGGATCCGAACTCGGCAGCCAAACGTTGAATTACCTGATCGGCTTTTTCTCCACGCTGAGAGAAAATAATCTCCAGACCAAGCCGATGCTCCCGCTGTTCCGTGCCCCACCCCTGTTGCCATCCGTCAAAGACCACCGTGATTGGATGGGATTTGCGTTGACGATAGGCAGACAGGTCGTGCAACAACGATTCACGCGCCACTTCGGAATGGAAGCTCGTCCCTGCACCGATCCGGCCCGTCAGCGCCAAGAGATTGTAGCCATCGACGATCAGGTGGAGTGCCATATTCCGTGACCCTACTGCTCACTCCGCCTGCTGTCAATCGGCTCCCTGTGGCGCACGACAAGCGAGCGGGGCGAGACTCGCGTGACGTGTGAGACGGACGACGGTTCAAGGTCCGAAGTTCTAGTCTCGCCCGTCTCGCTTGAGTCAGGCATCGGCGGTTACAGTAGAAGCTTTCGTGAATAATGCGGGCTAGTACGGCCGATCCCCTTGACAACGGCACACACATCTGAGAAAAACTCTATATCCCATCACACGCAGTAAACACCCATGCGATCAGCCCTGTGGCGCATCCTCACCCTCGCCTTCCTGGTCGGACTCTTCGATCTCCCTGGGCATGCCCTCAATCTGTGTCACACTGGCTATGCATTCGCGGCAACGAGTGCCGCCCGTCAGGAATCTTCTGCCAAACCCAAGCGATTCCGCACTTCACCTGTACACCTGGCTCCTTCTGCGCGAGGCCTGACGACGATACGGAACCTCCGGACAGCCAGCTCGCCGGGGTTGACGAGGCTCGTGCTCGATCTCGACGCGAAGGCCCACCCCAACAAACATCCCCAACTCCAGGCCGAGGGAATCACCATCGAAATCCCCAACGCTACCTTAAGCCATTCCGCTAAATCGGTACTGACAGCCGGTCGTGTTGCCAAGCCATTTATCATCAGCCAATCATCTGAACAATCTGTTGCAGTCTCTCTCCCGGCTGGTTCATTTCAACGCTATACGTTGCTCACGTTGACGAATCCTCACCGGCTTGTCATCGATGTAGTGCCTTCAAACCATCCAATGGCACCTTCATCTGTTGAATCAATACCAGGCCTAGGACTTCCCTACCCCACTCCTCCCCAGCCTGCTCAGCCGCGCGCCAAGTCGTTTACTACCATTGTGATCGATCCAGGGCACGGCGGGAGAGATTCTGGCGCACGTGGGCAGCATGGAACGGAAGAAAAAGACATTACATTGAAAGTCGCGTTGAAACTCCGGGATCTCTTAAGCCAGCAGCCGGGAGTCCGTGTCCTCATGACCCGTGAACGGGACCGATTCGTCGAGTTGGAAGACCGGGCAAAGTTTGCCAATGGACAGGAGGCGGATCTCTTTATATCGATCCATGTGAATTCCCATCCACAGCACTCCGTAAAGGGGATTGAAATCTACCACTTCGGCGAAGCCAAGGATCAACGGGCGCTCGAAGTGGCGGCCCGCGAAAATGGAACTCCGCTCAACAACACAGGCGTAGGATGGGAATACCTCGTCGCCGACCTCCTGACGGCGAAGAAGATCGAAGCATCCCTCGAACTCGCCTGGACCGCCAAAGAAGCCATGGTCGCCAGCCTGAACGGTCGCTACGATCTGGTCGACCATGGGGTAAAGACCGCACCCTTCTATGTACTCCGTTTCACCAGCATGCCCAGCATCCTGGCTGAAATCGCCTATATCTCGAACTCTGATGAAGAAGAGATGCTCCGAACCACCCGATTCACCACGCGCGTGGCGGAAGCACTCATGGAAGGCATCAAGTCCTTCCTCGCCTCCGCGAAACTCACCACGCGATGACATCCGCGCTGCGCTTTCACCCACGCCGATGCCTACAGTCAAGTTAGTCCTGGAGTACGACGGGACCTGCTACGCCGGTTGGCAACGCCAACCCGACCAACCCACCATCCAAGAAGCCATCGAGCGGGCCATCCGACAAGTGAGCCAAGCCACGGTGTCCGTCATCGGCGCAGGTCGCACAGACTCCGGCGTACATGCTCGTGGGCAAGTGGCAAGTTTTCGCACGGACCAAGATTGGCCCGCATACAACTGGATGCGGGCGCTCAATGCCGTACTGCCGAAAGACATTGCCGTTCATTCCTCTGCCATCATGGACGACCGCTTTCATGCCCAACACGATGCACGAGGCAAACTCTACACCTATCGAATCCTGCATCGCCCAGCCCGTCCCACTATCG
>JANOJM010000260.1:0-13219 GCA_031418735.1 Nitrospiraceae bacterium
GAAGCGACCTATGCAGCCTGGGTCCAATCGAAGCCGCAAGATGATGCTTCCTTGGTGGCCTTGGGGGATTTCTATCGAGCCACAGACCAGCTCGACAAAGCGGCAGCCACTTACCAAAAGGCCCTGGCTCTCAATCCAAAATCGACGGCGGCGCGGGATCGGCAGATTGCCGTGCTCATCGCGACCCACAAGCTCGATGAAGCCGAGCGCCAGACCAGCGCCATTCTACAAGCGAATAGCAAGGACTCCAGTGGCCGTCTCTTCGAGGCTCAGCTCAAGCTGGCCCATGGACAGATCGACAATGCCTTGCCCCTGCTTCAAGCCTTGAGCCAGGAAGAGCCCCGCTCGCCGGCCCCGCATCACTTCTTGGGCGTGGCCTATGCGAAGAAGGGCGATCTTCCCCAAGCCGTTCAGGAACTCAAAGCGGTCATCGAACTGGCGCCGAATGCGATCGAATCGCATGCAGTCCTGGCCTCCGTCTATCTCACCCAGGGATCGGCAGACCTCGCCATCGAACAAGCGCAGGCTGTGTTGCGCCTCAATCCCAGGAGCGTCCAGGCGGCCACGATTTTGGGGGAGGCCTATCTACGGAAAAACGATACGGCAAAGGCCGGCCAGGTCTTTGAATCGATCACCAAGGTCGCGCCGAACCATGAGATCGCGCACCACCGGCTGGGATTGATTGCGCGCTCCAACAAGAACCCTGTCGAGGCCCTGGCGCATTTCGAACAGGCGCTCAAGGCGAAGCCGGATTTCATTGAGCCGCTCGCACAGATTGCCACCATCAAGGCCAGCCAGGGCAAATTGGCAGAGGCGCGTGATCGCATCAAGCAACATCGCGAGTTGGTCCCCAAGAACCCGCTGGTCTACAACCTATTAGGCCAACTGTTCACTGCGACCAAGGAGTATGACCAGGCGGAGGCTTCGTTCAAGCAGGCGATCGCGCTGAATGACGCGATCCTTGAGTCCTATACCGGCTTGGCGGGTCTGTACTTGCAGACGAAACGACTGGACGAGGCGATCCGGGAATATGAAACCGCCCTGGCAAAAAATCCCAAGCTGGCCCCTGCCCACATGATGATCGGCATGATTCACGAGTCGCGCCAACAGTTCGATCAGGCGCAGACACGCTATCAGGAGGCGGTCCGCATCAATCCCCGGTTCGCCCCGGCAGCCAACAACCTGGCCTGGCTCATGGTCGAGCGCGGTGGGAACGTCGATGTGGCTTTGGGGTATGCGCAGACGGCGAGGGAGGTGACGCCGACCGATCCAAACGTCGCGGACACACTTGGGTGGATCTATTACCAGAAGAAGGTCTACATGAAGGCTGTCTCTCTCCTGAAGGAAGCAGCCGATCAACTCCATGAGAATCCGGTGATCCTGTACCACTACGGCATGGCTCTGTATAAAAACGAGAACAAGCTCGAAGCCCGCAAAGCCCTAGAGAAGTCGCTGCAGCTCAACGCGAACCATCCTGGCGCCGCCGAAGCCAAGGCAACGTTGGCGGAGCTCTGAAATAGGCTGAAGGGGTTCAGGCTGAAGGTCTGAGTTCGAAGTTCCGAACCCTTCGGCCTGTGCCCCTTCAGTCTGAATCCCTTCAGCCTGTACTCCTCCAGCCTGTGCCCGTAGCCTGAATCCCTTCAGCCTTCCGCCACCTGATTGCAGCCTGAATCCCTTCGGCCTGTATTCCTTCAGCCTGAACCCCATCCACCTGCACCCCTTCAGCACGCCAAATCAGGCAAAATCTGCCGCGCCGGAGAATTAGGCTTGACGGCTAATAACCAAGATGGTTACTCTTTGATGTGATTAAGTCATTCCGCGACTCCAACACCGAGCGGGTTTTCAACCGCCAGTTCGTGAGGGGGCTCCCGCAGGAAATACAGCAGCGGGCATTTATGAAGCTCAATGCGATCGACGCAGCCGTGAGGTTGGAGGATCTTCGGCTTCCATTCTCGAATAGGCTTGAGGCGCTCAAGCGAGATCGCAAAGGCGAACATAGTGTTCGTATCAATGACCAGTGGCGAATTTGTTTCCTGTGGCACGATGGGCATGCAGAAGGTGTGGAGATCGTAGATTATCATTGAGGAGGATCTATGGCTAAGTCCCGCATCGCCCCAATACATCCCGGTATCTACCTCAAAGAGATCCTCGATGAGAGGGGGTTGTCCCAGTATCGCTTGGCCCAGGAGCTTGGTGTCCCTGCCATGCGGATCAGCCATGTGGTGCGTGGGCAACGTCCCATGACCGCTGAGTTGGCGCTACGGCTTGGCCGGTATCTGGATCAGAGTCCGCGCTATTGGCTTCACCTGCAAAGTCGTTACGATATCGATGTGGCGGAAGATCGTGTGGGCAGTCGAGTGATCCGGGAAGTTCGTCGGTCTAAAGCCGTTGCGTAAGTCAGTTCACACCTCAGATGGTAGGCTGAAGACAATAGGCTGAAGGGGTTCAGGTTGAAAGCAGGTCTGTCTCGTCTGTCTGGTCATCGGGTCTATCTGGTTCAACCAAATAAACCAAACAAACCAAATAGACCAGACAGACCTTCCGTCAGCCTTCAGCCTGAACCCCTTCAGCCTATCTACCTAGACGCCGGAGCGCCGAAATCCCTCGATTTCGTTGACGGAAACAGGAGGTTCTGCCATCCTGGCTCAAATCGTTGGGGAGGCATCATGGCACAGAAAAAAGAGCGCGCTCGAAAAATTGCCGTCGTGGGACTTGGCTATGTCGGTCTGCCAATTGCTGTTGCGTTCGGGAAACAGCAGCGAGTGATCGGATTCGATATCAACAAAGCCAAGATCGCGGAGTTACAAAAGGGAATCGACCATACCGGTGAGGTGTCGGATGAGGATCTGAAAGCCACGGACGTTCAATACACATCTCAACCCAGCGAACTCAAAGCGGCAGATTTTATCATCGTGGCCGTGCCCACGCCGATTAATGAGGCCCTGCAACCGGATTTGACGGCGCTTCGAAAATCATCCGAACTGATCGGCGCCAATCTGTCTCCCGGATCGATCGTAGTCTTCGAGTCGACGGTCTACCCTGGCGCCACGGAAGAAGTCTGTCAACCTATCCTTGAACAGGCCTCCGGTATGAAGTGTGGAGTCGACTTTAAGCTGGGCTATTCTCCAGAACGCATCAATCCAGGCGATAAGGAACATCGGCTGGAAACCATTGTCAAGGTGGTGTCCGCCCAGGACAGTGCATCGCTGGAGATTGTCGCCAAGACCTATGAGCTGGTGGTCAAGGCAGGAATTCATCGGGCACCCAGTATCAAGGTAGCAGAGGCGGCGAAGGTGATTGAAAATACGCAGAGGGATTTGAACATCGCGCTGATGAATGAATTGGCGCTCATTTTTCATCGGCTCGGGATCGATACGAAGTCGGTCTTGGAGGCCGCCGGCACCAAGTGGAACTTTCTCAAGTTTTCTCCTGGATTGGTCGGCGGGCATTGCATCGGAGTCGACCCGTATTATTTGACGAGTAAAGCCGAATCGGTCGGCTATCATCCCCAGGTCATTCTCGCGGGCAGGCGTATCAACAATGGCATGGGCAAGTTCGTGGCGGAGCAGACGATGAAGCGGTTGAGCGATCTGGCTCGACCGGTCAACGATCTCAAGGTGGCCGTCTTGGGGCTCACCTTCAAGGAGAATGTGCCGGATCTACGCAATAGCAGAGTGCCGGACATTATTCGAGAGTTGCAGGAGTATGGCGTCCAAGTTCTGGTGCACGATCCGGTCGCGTCGCCGGAAGAGGCGGTCGCCGAATATGGGATACATTTGAGCAAATGGGACGAACTGAAAAATATCGATGGGCTTGTCATTGCGGTCGCGCATCGGTCCTATGCGGACATGGGGATTCCATCGTTACTCAAACCTCTCCGCAGCCAGTGGGAGGGAGTGGTGATCGATGTGAAGTGCCTGTTAGAGCCGGAGGATCTACCCAAGACGCTCAACTACTGGCGGTTGTAGCAGACCCAGTTCAGGGGTTCAGGCTGAAGGGCGGGGTTCGAAGTTCTGGGTTCGAAGTTTCTAAAACATCGAACTTCGGACCTCGAACTGTTTCCCGTCCCACCTGTCGTGCCCGACCGCCCGTCTCGCTCACACTTCACGACCTTCCCGGTTTCTACGACCTCTAAAATCCTTCAGCCTGAATCCCTTCAGCCTATCTACCCGCAAGTCCAGATTGGGTTGCGACAATATTGCACGTGGTTTTTGGTTCGTCACGTCGCCCCCTCGTAAGGGGCTCCGCCCCCCTTAAGCGTCATATACAGTCTCCCTGCAACATAATAAAGTTCGTTGCGAGCTAGGAGGGGGTCAGGTGGATCAACCCCCGCGATCGAATAACTGATGAAGGACTATCGCCGATGGTGCTCTGTCTTCTGAATAGTATTACGAATCGTATCACCGCATGAGGTCAGTCATGAGCTTGATGCTACGTGCATGTTCTGTCCTAGGTATTATCTGCTTGACAGTGGCAACGGTGTCGGCGGAACCGACGCCGTCCGTCATGAACCTGCCCAATGAGCTTGCACAGGAGAGGCCCTCGTTGATCGTGACGACGGACTACATCATTGGACCGGAGGATGTGTTGGATATCACCGTGTGGAAAAGCCCTGACCTTTCCAAAACGGTCCAAGTTCGTCCCGACGGCAGGATTTCTTTGCCGCTGATCGGAGATGTGGATGCAGTCGGCCAAACCAGCGCGCAGTTGACAGAGCGAATTTCTACCAGGTTGAAGGCTTACGTGGAGAGTCCCGCTGTATCGATCGTGGTGAAAGAGGTCAACAGCTATGCCATTTTCGTATTGGGCGAAGTCGTCAAGCCGGGCCGCTATCCGTTGAAGAGCAAGACGACGTTGCTTCAGGCTATAACGCTGGCCAGCGGGTTTACGCCGGTCGCGTCCAGAAATAAGATCGTCATCTTTCGTTTTCCCAAGGAGGGAGACTCCTTGGTGAGGATCAAGGCAAGTTTTGACGACATTGTCTTGCGGGATGGGATCAATCAGAACATCGAGCTGAAGCCTGGCGATACCATCGTCGTGCCGTCTGAGTCGATGGTGGTCATGCCGAGCCGGTAGCGTGACGTGGTGCTGTATCAACTCAACCAAGAAAGGCCACGACGATCGGTGTTGCTCAGATCGTTGTGTAAAGGGGGAATGTGATGCGCGTCCTAACGAGTTGGTTTCTTATTGCGGTCTTGGTGGGTGCCTCGGCCGGCTGTGTCGGAGACCCGGTCAACTACAAGGTCGAGATGGTTGCGCCCAGTGAGTTTCTCTTAGGTCCGGAGGACGTGCTGAATGTGACCATCTGGAAAAATCAGGACCTTTCCCGTGAGGTGGTGGTTCGTCCGGATGGAATGATCTCGATGCCGCTGGTGGGAGATATCCAGGCTACCGGGCTCACAGCCAATTTGTTGGCGAAGCGTATCGCCGAACGTCTGACTGAATATCTGGCCTCGCCGATCGTGTTCGTTCAGGTCAAGGACGTTAATAGTTACTTCATCTATGTCATGGGCGAGGTGGCAAAGCCGGGCAAGTATTCGCTGAAATCCTACGCCAACGTCATGCAGGGGATCTCTCTCGCCGGAGGATTCACGCCCTATGCCAAGAAGAACAAGATCAAAGTGTTGCGCGTATCGGCAGACGGTCCAAATGGCAAACATCAGATCGAAATCCCTGTGCAGTATGACGACATTTTAAAAGGGAACGCCGTCCCAGGAAATTTCTTCCTTCGGATCGGTGACGTGATTGTGGTGCCGTAATTGAGGATCATGAGGCGGACTGCATGGGCGCTGGGCGGGATAGCCGCCGTTATATTCGGACTCTGTTCTGGTGTCCACGCGCAGATGGGGCTGGGACCAGGCGGGATAGGGGCGGGAACTATCCCAGGCACGCCTTCGGCGGAGCCATTGATCCGAGTATGGTGCAAATCAGAGAAGGATTTCGGATCATTCCATTTTGCCTTCGATCGGCAGGTGGTGCAGCTCAGTCTCATCCAGGCGTTCTATTAACCCGGAGTCGTTCACGGACTATTAACACGGTGAAAACTATGACTATGCAAGCCGTCACTCCCCAAGACCTTGTGAAGATTGTGCTCCAGAGAAAATGGTGGATCCTTGCCAGTCTCGTCATCTGTGTGACGGTGGCCAGCGCGGCATGGACATTTTCCTCGAAGAAATTCAAGTCGACGGTCGTGGTGACGATTGACAGTCCGAGAATCGCCAAGGAATACGTCAAAGGGTTATCGCAAGCCCAGGAGGGAAGATACAACGATGACCCGATAGCCATCGTAATACAGCAAGTCGCGCTTGGCCTCACAAACAAATCCATTCTCTTGCCGGTTCTTGACACTCTGAAGCCCTACTCCGACGCTGAGGCTGAAGGACAATCTTCAGACCAGCAGATGAAACGACTCCGCAAATCCCTGGTGGTTGGAAAACCTAAAGATAAAGATGGAGCCGTTGGAGTGGGTGTCGCCATATCCTACACCCACACGGATCCTCATATGGCTCAAGCGGTGGCAGCGCTTTTGGCTGTGAAGCTGCAGGAAGACAATCTCATGCGCCGTGAAGGGCTCGTGGTGACCACTACTGAATTTCTTTCTGTTGAGCTCGATCGGGTGAAGGGTGATCTTGAAGTCAAAGAACGCGCGATTTCCGACTTCAAGAGAGCGTATATGGGAGAGCTGCCGCAACAGATGGAGGCCAGCCTTCGCACCCTCGACCGATTACAGACGGATCTCACGAATTCGACTGATTCATTGAGCAAGATGGGGGAACGACTGTCCGCGTTGGAAAAGTCGATCAGGGAATTTGCTGATAATGCCCAGAACGGGATGGTCGCGTTTGATCGGGACCGTAGAATGGTAGACCCCAGGCCGATCGATCCTCGACTCATCAAACTTCGAGAGCTGAAACAAAAGCTGCAAGAACTCTTGGGAACCTACAAGGAGAGCTATCCGGATGTTGTGCAGACACGACAAGAGATTCGTCAGCTGGAGTCCACGCTGCAGTTCGATGGAAATCAGCTCGGTGTGAATGAGCCGGCAGGAGGGAAGGCCGATGACAACGGTGGAGTCGTCCGCAAGCAGATCGATCCGTACTTGCGCGAGTTGATGCACGAGCGCAGCGAAACGAAGCGAGATATCTCCGCTCTCAAGGAAAGGCAAGCCAATGATATTCGGCAGATCCAGGAAATAGAGGGTCGAGTCGAGCGTATGCCCGGGCGGGAGCAGCGATTGGCGGTGCTGCTCAGAGACCATGAGAACATGCAGAAGGCCTATCAATCCCTTCTTGATAAACGGACGAATGCCAAAATGTTGGCGAATTACGAGAACCAACAATTCGGCGAGCAATATCGAATTATCGAGGCGGCCAATTTTCCGGTCTTGCCTGAGCCTCCTAACCAAATCCATTTCCTGCTTGGCGGTCTTCTGGTTGGTTGTCTCGTTGGATTTGGATCGGCCATTTTGGCTGAGTTCATGAAAACCGGGTTCCGGAGGCCGGAAGATGTCGAAAAGTATCTCGGGTTGCCGGTCATCGCGTCTATTCCCGCATTTGCAAGTGTGACAAGCGGGATCGCCATAGGGCAGTCGCTTACCGCACTGACAGGTCCAAACATGCCGGCGTCATTGTCCGAGGGCGCGTACCCCTATCGTGGCGATCGAAAGAAGGGTGTCGGCGGGACGTCCGGCGACAAAAGATACGTTGGCGCCGCAACAAATTTGCCCGCAAAATTCCACTTGATCGCCAAGTGGGTGCCGGCTTCGCTGATGGCTGAGCAATATCGTGTCGGGTCGACACGTCTGGTCATCATGACCTCAGAGAAAAGAAATGTGGTCACGTTGGTGACCAGCAGCGTGATGAGCGAGGGGAAAACAACGACGGCGGTGAATCTCGCATACATTCTCGCCCATGATCTGAATAAGTCTACCCTGCTGATCGATTGCGATTTTAAACGCCCAATGGTGCACGACTATATGGGAGTTCCCGCGGGGCCAGGTATCGGCGATGTGCTGCACGGGGCTGCGATCCTTGAGAACTGTATCCATCAGTGCGACGGTCTGCCGCTATGGGTTTTGACCACCGGATCTTCCGCGGTTCGCCCGTCAGGCCTCTCGGGCATTCAGTATGTCAAGAACATCTTGCCGGCACTTAGGGCACGCTACGACCATGTGATCTTGGATGCGCCTCCGGTTCTTCCGCTGGCTGATGTGAACGCGCTCAGCGGCTTGGCCGACATGACGGTGTTTGTTGTTCGCGCGGGTAAGACCAGCCAGGACATTGTGAAAAAGGCGTTGGACACGCTCGGCGAGACGGGTGATGCTGCGGGCATTGTCTTGACGCAGGTGGAAATGGAGTATGCGCCGTATCTCACGTACACAGCCCCTTATACAAATGAAGATGTCAGAACTCACGCATAAGAGGCTTCGGGAAGAGCCCGCACTTTTGTCCAGCTTGTTCCCTGATCGCGTGCATGCGTCATGGCGCGCGCCAGGTTTCAAGAAGCGGCTCCTCATTCTTGGGACAGGGCAGTTGGCCCTTGACTTGAGTCAGGTCATCCGGTCGAAACCCTGGTTGATGTTTGAAATCGTCGGATTTCTGGACGAGGCGGATGAGCGAGTAGGGGAATTGCTTGTCACCCCACGCATTATCGGGACGTATGGCCAATTGGGCCAGATGGTCTATCAGTATCATGTGGATACCATTGTCGTGTGTCTGGCGGAACATCGTATGTTTCTGCCGGTTCAGGCGCTTCTGGACTTTAAGACGATGGGAGTGAACATTCTTGACGGCGACCATCTGTTCGAAACGGCATCGGGGCGTCTCTTGATCGATACGCTTCGTCCGAGCACGTTAATTTTTTCAACGGGGTTTCGCCGCGGACTGATATCGCTGGTATGCAAGAGACTCTTCGATGTGGTGGTGTCTGTCGCGGGGTTGGTGATGCTGATTCCTCTCTTTGGTCTCATTGCGGCGCTCATACGATTGGATTCGCCGGGCCCGGTATTGTTCAAGCAGGTCCGTGTGGGCCTACGCGGCCAACTCTTTTCGATCTGGAAGTTCCGCTCAATGCAGCAAGATGCCGAGAAGTCAGGGCCTCGGTGGGCGCAAGCGAACGACCCCCGCATTTCCCGCGTCGGGTGGTGGTTGAGGAAGACTCGTTTCGATGAAGTCCCCCAGTTGATGAATGTGCTTCGAGGGGATATGAGCCTCGTCGGACCGCGTCCTGAGCGTCCGGTATTTGTGCAGGAACTGCGGTCGACGATTCCCTATTACGATATCCGGCACACGGTTCGTCCCGGCATCACCGGGTGGGCTCAAGTGAATTTCCGCTATGGGGCGTCGGCAGAGGACGCGCACGTCAAGCTCCAATACGATCTGTTTTATGTGAAGAACTTTTCATTCTTGCTGGACCTCAAGGTTCTGGTGAAGACGATTCGGGTCGTGCTGCTCGGGGAAGGTGCACATTGAAGCATTCGGGCGAAATGACTCCTGGAAAACCGAAGCACATGCTCTCGTTCGATGTCGAGGAGCATTTTCAGGTTGCGGCCTTCTGGTCGGTTGCGAGAAGGCGGGAGTGGAATCGACTGGCGAGCCGAGTCGAGAATAGTTCCATGAAAATTGCCGAACTGCTGTCGGAACATTCGACTAAGGCTACATTTTTCGTCCTTGGGTGGGTTGCAGAACGGCATCCGGAGTTGGTGAAACGTCTGGCCCAACAAGGTCATGAGATTGCGTCGCATGGGTATGGCCACGAACTTGTGCACACACAGACTCCGGCTGAATTTCGGCAGGATGTCAGGCGGTCGAAACAGATCTTGGAAGATTTGATCGGCAAGCCGGTTGCGGGATACCGGGCGCCGAGTTTCTCGATCTCGTCTCGGACGCCATGGGCCATTCCCGTCTTGATTGAAGAGGGGTACCAGTACGATTCGAGTATCTATAACCGGTTCCGAGGCGCCACCGAGACCGGTGTAGCCGGGGCTGGAGCCTATTTGATCGAGACTGAGGCCGGAACAATTTGGGAGGTGTCTCCGTCAACGATGAATGCCTGTGGACTCCAGTTGCCTGTCGCAGGTGGCGGATATTTTCGCCTGTTGCCCTATGCAGTTTCAAAAATGTTTCTGAGGAGTCTTGAGCGGCAAGGATCGCAACTGGTCATGTATCTCCATCCTTGGGAACTCGACCCAGAACAGCCGCGCATGGAGGGGCCGCTGCTCTCAAAGGTTCGTCACTATCTGAATCTCAGCAAGACGGAACAGCGCCTAAGATGGTTACTTAGGGATTTCACCTTTTCTCCCATCAACCAGGTGGTTCAGCATGTTCGGTATACCTTTCAAAAACAGGGGGACCGTTCACATGCAATTGTGTAAAAAGAGCGCGGTCATTCTTTTCCACCCCAACAGCGCTGAAGCGAACGATTCGATCGAGCCGGAATGGGATAGGAAGTGCTGGTACGCGGTGAGCACGAAAATGCGCTCTGAAGCCACGGCCTCCTCCAGCCTTGACCGCTTGGGCATAGAAGTCTTTCTTCCGATGATCAGGGAGCGAAAAGCGCTTCGAGGAAAGTCCGGCGTGACGACCTCGCCGTTGTTTCCAGGGTATCTGTTCGCGAAGTTCGACGCGTTGAGTCAGTTCCGTGCGGTGGCATATGCCCAGGGGGTCAAGAATATCGTGACGTTCGGGAACGGTCCTTCCGTGGTGGATGATTCGATCATTCAAGCCATTCGCGGTCAAGCCATTAGTGGAGCGATTGAATTCTCTGAGAACCGATTTTCTCCTGGGCAAGCGGTGCGAATACAGGATGGCCCATTGTGCGGATTGGAAGCGGTCTTCGAAAAGAAACTGGATGGAACCAGCAGGGCCGTGCTGCTCCTGAAGGCCATTTCATTCCAGGCGCGAGTGATCCTTGAATCTCAGCTTGTTGCAAATATGTGAAACTCTCAATGACGGATGGGTACTCGGTAGGGAGCGTGTGATCCTGGACAAGAGTCCGGCCCCGTGCGTGGTCGTGCCGTTCATGACGTTGCCGGTGTGGCAACCTGTTTCGTAATCAGAGAGTAAAACCGGCATATGTCGCCGGAATGGCGGCAGCTTGTCAGCTAGGAGGTGAGTGCATGTATATCCTCGGCATTTCTGCATACTACCACGACAGTGCCGCTTGCCTGATCCACGACGGCGAGATTGTGGCGGCGGCCCAAGAAGAGCGCTTTACCCGCAAGAAGCACGATCCGGGATTTCCTCGGCGCGCGGTGGACTATTGTCTGGCCCAGGCAGGGATCGGCATCAAGGATCTGAAATATGTCGTGTTTTACGACAAGCCGCTGATCAAATTCGAGCGGCTATTGGAAACTTACGTGGACTTCGCGCCCAAAGGGATTCAATCGTTCCTGGCCGCGATGCCTGTGTGGTTGAAAGAGAAGCTGTTGCTGCGGACGTTGCTGCAAAAGGAAGTGTTGGCCTGCTCGAACGGCCTCAGCAAATCGGATTTGCCGGAGTTTCTCTTTGGCGAACATCATGAGTCCCATGCCGCCTCGGCCTTTTACGCGTCCCCCTACGAGCGGGCGGGCGTGCTCTGCATGGACGGGGTCGGCGAGTGGGCGACGACGTCGGCGTGGCTGGGAGAAGGCAATGCACTGACCCCGCTCTGGGAGATTCCCTTTCCGCACTCGATCGGGCTGCTGTATTCGGCCTTCACCTATTACACGGGGTTCAAAGTCAATTCCGGGGAATACAAAGTCATGGGGTTGGCGCCATACGGAGAGCCGAAGTACGTCAAGGCGATCTACGAACACCTGATCGATCTCAAGCCGGACGGCACCTTCAGAATGAACATGGAGTTTTTCAATTACTGCACGGGCTTGACCATGACGAGCCGGAAGTTTGACGGCATCTTCGGCGGCCCCCCTCGCAAAGCCGAGTCGAAGTTCGGGCAGCGGGAAATGGATTTGGCCCGTTCAATTCAGGAGGTGACCGAGGAAGTCATGCTGCGGTTGGCGCGCACGATGCACCAGGAAACCGGCGTGGAGTATCTCTGTTTGGCCGGCGGGGTGGCGCTTAATTGCGTGGGCAATGGCCGGGTGCTCCGCGAGGGCCCGTTCAAGGGGATATGGATTCAGCCGGCAGCCGGCGATGCCGGCGGAGCGGTGGGCGCGGCGCTGAGCGCCTGGCACCAGTATGAGAACCAGCCCAGACACTCGGACAATGTCCACGACAAGATGAAGGGGAGCTACCTGGGACCGGCATTCAGCAACGAGGACGTCGAAGCCAGGCTGAAGACCTTGGGGGCGGTGTATCGCCGGCTTGACGAGAAGGAATTGTATGGGCGGGTAGCCGACGAACTGGCAGCGGGAAAAGTCGTGGGGTGGCATCAGGGACGGATGGAGTTTGGGCCACGCTCTCTTGGCGGGCGCAGCATTCTCGGAGATGCGCGCAACACGAAAATGCAATCCGTGTTGAACCTCAAGATCAAGTATCGGGAGTCATTCAGACCCTTTGCGCCGTCCGTGTTGCGAGAACGGGTGTCGGACTATTTCCAGATGAACTGTGATAGTCCCTACATGTTGCTCGTGGCGCCGGTGCTTGAAAAACGACGACTTCCATTCGACCCGGGTCAGAAAGAGCTCTGGGGCATTGATTTGCTCAATGTGCCACGCTCGGACATCCCATCCGTCACGCACATCGACTATTCTGCCAGAATTCAGACGGTCCACGAAGAGACGAATCCCCGGTACTACAAGTTGCTCAAGGCGTTTGAGAAAAAGACGGGGTATGCCACCTGTGTGAACACGTCTTTCAACGTGCGTGGCGAGCCAATTGTTTGTACGCCTGAAGATGCCTATCGCTGCTTCATGCGGACGGAGATGGACGTCTTGGTGATCGAGAATTATGTGCTGAGGAAAGAAGATCAGAAGCCCCTTGAAGGGGATTCTGATTGGAAAAAAGAATTCGAGCTCGACTAGCTGAATGGGGGGAGAGAGACCATGGATCAAGCAGCCACACGCAAAGAGCTACGTCAATTTGGATTGTTGGTCGGAGCGGTCTTTACCGTAATCGGTCTGTGGCCGCTCGTATTTCGTGGAGAACCATTGCGTCTCTGGGCACTCGGAATCGGAGGCCTGCTCATCGCCTTTGGTGGAATTCTTCCGCAAGTGTTAAGGCCTGTCCACAAAGGGTGGATGTGGATCGGGCATATTCTGGGGTGGATTAACACCAGGATT
>JANOJM010000261.1:0-20381 GCA_031418735.1 Nitrospiraceae bacterium
ATTCGGCTGAGTCTTCAGCACTTAAAAGCCATGGCGTTCATTTTGCACAAACAAATCGTGGGGTACGAGGCACAAGCTCAGCTGTCCACTGGCCTTCCGGTCGATGTGCTTCGAGCGCTGCAAATTCGGCAAGAGGATTGGGAGGCATTCTGGCGCCCATAAATCCGTTATTGGGTGATGATCGGAAGGATGGCCCGAAAGGTCTCGCGGCTGAATTCCGGCATCTGACCAGATTGAATCCGCTGGTCGGTGAACGGAAGAAACCGGACAATCTTCACAAAAGACCGCTCCGCTAACACGGCGGCAATCTGCGCCTTACGATCGTGGGTGATCGGCAAGGTATACCCCTCGCCTCGTTTCCATTCCCACAAGGTCGGCGCCAACGACAACTCCAGCCCCTGCCCGGCGAGCTGATGAAACCGGTCCACAATCCGCGCCTTGTGCTGTTTGATCCCCTGCCCCTCCAACAGCAAGGCACACGCGACGTGATGCCCCCACCAAAAGAGCGTTCGAAAGGTACAGGTGTTCGAATCATGAAAGTGTTTCGGAAAGTCCAGATATTGGTAAGGGAAGAGTTCGAGAGACTCTCCCTTCACAAAATGGCAGTTGGCGGGATTGAAGTCCGGCGGGGCAATGAGAGTGGCCGATCCGACTTCTTCTTTCAACGCCGCATGCGCGGCCGTGAGCAAGTCGCGCACCTTGGTCATGATCTTCGCCTTAGCGCGAAAGAAATGCTGGTCAGCCATTAAGGCCGCCTCTTCCTGTGTGAATGGTGATGACATACTCGTTTACCGATTGAACGAAGGGCCGAAGGGGGTACTTATTTCTGATGCGTTTCGAACTGGGAGACCGTCAGGTCGTACTGCGCCCGGCACTCCGCACAGCGAACCCACACCGCATCTTGAAACACATCCATTTCCCGAAGCGACAAAGCAGGCGCATGGGCGCCTAAACAGATCTTGAGCGTCACGAGCCCGTCAGTCTGCGCAGGATCCGGTTTGGGCGCGGAAGAATCCCCAGTCGATACTAGCCTGGTAACCGACTGGGTGGTTACCCGATGCACCATGCGGCAGGAACTGCACGTCAGCACCACAATACGCTCCGGCTCAACGCGCTTGACCGTCAGACAGAGCGGATGTACCGACCAACATTGTTGGAGAAAAGCTCCACTGCGGATAATCTCTGCCATCGGCCGTCCTCACACCAAAGTAGGTTGCTAGCCCGGTTCATTTGGTTTGTTTAGTTGATTTGGTTCAACCAAAAAACCAGACAAACCAAACAACGATCTTCTTAGAACACCAACAGAGCCACCATCACCGCCATGCCGATCACGTAGGGAAGCACGCAGGAATAGAGCACGGCCACCCAGGCACGATCCCGTGCGATATGACGCGACAGCTGCTCTTTGTAAACGAATTCACGGGAGAGGATCAACACGGTAAGCATCAGCGCCAACGTCCGAATGGTCCTCGACCAGGTGTAGGAACCGCTGAGGAGGAAGTTCGCCGTAAAAAATCCGCTGAAGAGGAGAACCAGCGGCGCCAGGATGAATCGGACTGTGTCGTGGAAAACAGTATGCCACCAGCCCGGACGGGCTACGACAGGGCTTGATTCTGAAATGGGATTCACGACCCAATGGCGACTGGGTCCGCTGCCTTCGGCGAAGAAGAAGCGCTATCTTCTTGAGCCGCGCGACAGGTCTTACAGACTCGAGGGCGGGCCTTCAGGAAAGAACTCTTTCCAGTAGCCAGGCAACTGTAATGGACGAAGTCCTCGCACAAAGCGCATCGGGACCACCCGCCACTGAAAAATGTCTTGTCGCGGTAGAGCCCTTCCTTGCAGACTGTGCAAATCCTGGGCTCAATCCCCAACAACATCGGCTCCCATTTCCCGGCGGCGTTTCGAATACTCATGCCGCGGAGTATAGCGAAGGCGAGAGGCAAGGGGCAAGGGGCGATGTGAGGGGGTAGGAGTGAAGAATAACGGGTGATAAGTCCGAGCTGGACTCCTCCTTATCTCGTAAAGTTCAGCAGAAAGCGGTCGTGGGGATCGTCTGGACTCAAGTTGTGGAATCCGACATATGATAGCAAGGATGCCTATATAGGTAGCATCGCCTTTCCGAGTGGGTGATGTAAGGAGAAGATCCTCTTTTCGATGTAGTCAAAAATTTGACAGTCCTCAAATGCCTGCTACGGTTACTTGATAATACCGGTTGTTACTCAGTTGTACACAATATTCATCTATTAGAACCGATTGATGCCTGAACACATCGGATTGGAGCGGGACATGAAAGTCAAACATGCGAGTCGACGGCCGGAGAAGTACAGCTTCTTGGCCACAGATCAATCACGGAGGAGGGGCGCGATGAAACGGTATTCAAAATTGTTTTCGATCATGTTGTTGATCTGTGCTGCACTGGCCATCCCTGTCATGGCCAGTGCAGAAGTAATCGCCAACCTCACGGCACGAAAAGTGGTGAGCGCGCCTGGCGGAAGTCCGGCCTACCAGCCTGCAGACAAGGCGAGTCCCGGCGATGTGATTGAGTATCAGGCTGTCTATACGAATCAAGGCAAGAGTCCTGTGCAGAATCTAGTCCCAACGATGCCGATTCCCACCGGCATGGAATATATCCCCGGCAGCGCGAAGCCTGCTCAGGTGCTGGCCAGTCTGGATGGCAAGAAGTTCGAGGCCATGCCGTTGAAGCGCATGGTGACGCTTCCGAACGGGAAGCAGGATTTGCGCGAGGTTCCCTACGAAGAGTATCGATTCGTGCGCTGGGCTGCCGGCGACATGACGGCGGGCGGTAGCACGACCGTAAGCGCCAGGACAAAGATGAGCGATGTCGGTTCGGCCAAATCTGCGGCGAATGAGAGTGCTTCCACCGGTATGACGGCGAAGAAGGGAGGCAAGTCATGAATCACGATCGACAAGGCCTTGAAGAGTCTGAATTCATGACAGCCCGCACAGCAACCGGCTCCAGCCCCAGTGGGGCCAAGCCTCGTCAGTGGAGGTCATCGATGAAGCAACTGGGTCTTTCACGTAGGAAGGGCCGCACCTTCGGACAGGCGCTTAGCCTCCTTTGTGCGGCGCTCGTCCTGGCAATCGGCACGGTAAACCCGTTCGTAATCGGTGAGGCCATTGCTGCTCCGGCCGCCGGAACGGTCATCGGCAACCAGGCATCGGCAACCTATACGGACGGCACGAACGTGCAGCGCACCGCGACATCGAATGTGGTGCAGACCACCGTCGCGCAACGAGCCTCACTGACGTTGACCCCGACGAACTCACTGCCCGGTGTTTCCGGTTCTCCGGTTGTCTTCGCCCACACCCTGACCAACACGGGGAACGGGCCGGATACGTTCGCCTTAACCGGCGCAGATCAAGGCGGCGATACGTTCAACTTTGGCGCCATCACCTTTTTCGCCGACACGAACGGCGACGGTGTGGCCGATAACGCCACCTCGATTCTGAGCACGGGTCCCTTAGCCGTGGGCGGAATCTTCCGCTTCGTTGCTTCGGTGACAGTTCCAGCCGCCCAAGCGAACGGTGCGACGGGCATCATCCGGGTCACGGGCACGAGCGGATTCACACCAGCCGTGACGGATTTCAAAGACGACACAGTGACGGTCAACTCCAACACATCGTTGAGCGTGATCAAGTCGATGAGCTCAATCTCCGGCGTAGCAGGATCGTTGGGACATACGGTCACCTTGACCTACACGAATAACGGCGTGGCAACGGCCACGGCCGTGACGTTGGCCGACGTTATCCCGGCAGGTATGACGTACGTGGCTGGAAGCGGTCGATGGAGCGTGACCGGTTCCGGGATCCCGCTCACCGACGCCGCCGGTGGAGTTCAGGGCACGCTCCCGAACACAATCACCTATGACTTCGGCGTCGTGCCGAACCGGGTGACGGCTTTGATCGCTCAGGTGCCGGCTGGTGTCTCGGGCACCTTGACGTTCCAGGTAAACATCGGTGCAGCGGCGACTGGCACTCTGAATAACACGGCGTTGTATCAATACGTGGTCGGCGCCGCGACAATTCCCGCTGTCGGCAGCTTCTTGAACACGAACACCGTGGGATTTGCCGTAACGCCACCCACGATCACGGCTGCTGTCGTGGCGGATGACAATCCGCTGCAAGCGGGCGATGCCCTGTTGGACGATGTGGTAACGGTCCCCTCCGCGCTGCAGGGCGCCACCGTGACGTTCAACAACCGGATTCACAATAATGGCACGGCGACCGACACGTTCGACATGACAGTCGGGGGAAGCACGTTCCCCGCAGGGACCTCGTTCCTGCTCTTGCAAAGCGACGGTGTGACGCCGTTGACCCATAGTGCGGGAACCGGGGCTCCCGATACAGGCCCGGTTGCCGCCGGAGGGACCTATACGGTCGTTGTCAGGGCTCTACTGCCTCCGGGCGCGGTAGCAGCAGTTCCCTCCAACGTGACGATTACTGCGACATCCGTCAACAATCCAGCCGTGACCGATACCGTGACGGATCGCGTAGTGGCTATCACCGCCACGGCGGTCGATGTGACGAATAATGCGGCGTTGCCAGGCGGGACGGGTGCTGGGATAGGTCCGGAAGTCGCAGCGGTGGTGACGAACAGCTCCCTACCCAATGCGACGACGACTTTCACGTTGTTCATCAACAACATCAGCCCGGGGACGCCCGACACCTATGATCTGACCGCCTGGGCGGATGCGGCAACTGCAACAGCACTGCCGCCAGGATGGACCGTCGTGTTCAGAAACACCGGTGGAACCGCGATCACAAACACAGGAGTGATCGCCGCCGGAGGGAACTTACAAGTGAACGCAGTGGTGACGGTTCCACCCGGCGCCAGCGGGACTCGGGACATTTATTTCAGAGCCCAGTCTCCGACCACTGGTGCCCTGGATAGGAAACATGACGCCGTAACTATTCCTGTGACCGGACGATCAATCACGATTGTGCCGAATAATACGGGCCAGGTATTTCCCAACGGAACAGTAGTCTATAGCCACACGATCACCAACAACGGCACGGTACTCGAAGGAAACAACGCAGCCGGCGCCGGCAGCACAGCACTCGCGTTGTCCAATAGCCAGGCTGGCTGGGCCACGACGCTGTATTGGGACAACAACGGCAACGGAATCTTCGACGGCACGGAGCCGATCATAACCAACCTCACCTTCCTGAGTGGCGGGACAGCAGGTTTGGCGGCTGGCGAAAGCGCAACGGTCTTCGTCAGAGTGGTGGCCCCGGCAGCGGCTGCAACGGGGGCGATCAATACGACCACCCTGACAGCGACCACAGATCCAGGCCTCATCAGCGGTCTAGCGGCGCCAGCGACGGCTACCGCAACGGATACGACGACGGTAAATAACAGCCAACTGCAGCTGATCAAGGAGCAAGCCATCGATGCGGCGTGCGACGGCACACCCGATGGAGCCTATAGCTCGGCTAGTATTGCCAGTGCCTTGCCGGGGGTCTGTATTCGCTATCGGATTACGGCGACGAACGTGGGGACGACCGATATCACCACTGTCAATGTGAACGATGCGACACCGCCGAACACCGTCTATGACGACGGGAGCCGGAACGCAGCCAGCGGAACCTGCGGCACGGGAGCGGTCGATGCCGCTGCTGCGGCAGTGGTCACTCCACTCGGTGGCGTACCAGTTGTGACCGCTCCGGCCTGCAACAGCGCCGGTGGCGTCAGCGCGACGTTGGGCACCTTGACGCCCACACAGGCGCTCGCCCTGACGTTCGGAGTCATGATCAATCCGTAACGATTCCAACGGGGGCGGGAGAGGATTCTCTCGCCCCCTCCGCTGCACTGTCAGAAGGGCGGTTAGTCAGTAGCCCTTGGAAGACAGCGACAGTTTTATGAGCCAGTAAAAACGCAATGGGCTCGGGATAGGCATAGCGATTGTGCTGAGACAATTCGGCAGGTGTCACAGAAATGAACGGGTTCGAACTCTTACAGGGGAGGTGCGTCCGCTCCCTATGGGTGTCGCTATATAATGGACAACAACGTCATGTCATAGCACTTTCCCTTGCCTTTCTCTCCGTCTTCCTCCCGAGCCTATTGCACGCCGCGCCGCCAGCCGGAACCAGCATTCCTAACCAGGCCCAAGCTGCATTCACGATGGGCACCCTCTCAGGTTCCGTGTCGTCGAACACCGCCGTCACGGTCGTGTCGGGCAGTCCAACGATCGACTACTACACCAATAACTCCTACGAAAGCCTAGCCTCCACGGCTTACATCGGCACGCCGCTCTTCGTTCAAGCCAATGCCGATGCCTGTAATCTCAACTCCGCCGTGATCGACACATTGCCGATTACAATTACCTCGACCATCGCCGGCGATACGGAAGTCCTGACGGCGACGGAGACCTCGACGAACTCGGGTCTCTTCAGAATCCAGCCGAACATTCAGACACGGAACAGTTCCAGGACGCTCAGTAACGGGATACTCGAAGTTGCACAGGGCAGTACAATCACGGTTCAGTTTTCCGGGTGTGGCGCGGCCACGACATCGGCTCTGCTCAGCATCGTCCTGATCGATCCCAATGGCATCGTGTTCGACAGCGAAACCGACCAACCGATCGGCGGGGCGGTCGTCGAACTCATCAATGCGGCGACAAACGGTCCGGCGACAGTGTTCCTGATCGACGGCGTGACGCCGGCGCCCAGCATCGTGACCACCGGACCGGATGGGTTCTTCTCCTTCCCGCTCGTTCCGCAGGGCACGTATTTCTGCAAAGTCACGTCACCGGGGAGCGCCTTTGCTCCGTTCCCGTCGACCAAGACGATCGGCCAGCTGCCGTCGGGCCGGACGATCCATCCGTCCGGTTCGTTCGGCGGAACGTTCCAGGTGAATGTCTCCACCGGGCCCGTCAAACTGGACATTCCCCTCGACCCAAGGAGTTCCGCGCTGTTCGTGGAAAAAACTTCCTCGCGCAAGATCGTCGAAATTGCGGAATTTCTCGATTACACGGTGCGGATCAGCAACAACTCGGGTGTGGCGCTTCCTAACGTCACGGCAATAGACAACCTTCCTGCCGGGTTTGCCTATGAACCAGGCACGTTGCGTCTGAACGGGGCTCCATTTACAGACCCCGACGGCGGTCGTGGCCCACAACTGAGCGTTGGGATCGGAGCACTGGCCGATGTAACGACGATGACGCTGACCTATCGTGTCCGCGTCGGTCCTGGTTCGTTGCAGGGCGATGGGACGAATCGCATCCAAGCCTTTGGCGGCGGGCTCAGTTCGAATATCGCTTCGACGAAAGTGACGGTGCAGGCCGGTGTGTTCAGCGAGAAGGGCATCATCATCGGCAAGATCTACATGGACTGCAATCGAAACCGGATTCAGGATCAGGAAGAACTCGGGATTCCCGGGGTTCGCATCTATCTTGAAGACGGCACCTACGCGATCTCGGACAGCGAAGGGAAATACACGTTCTATGGCATCCGGCCCCGGACCCATGTACTGAAGATTGACAAGACCACGCTGCCGCCGGGCGCCGAATTGATTACGCAATCGAACCGGAACGCGGGAGACGCCGGCAGCCGATTCGTAGACCTCAAGAAGGGCGAACTGCACCCGGCCGATTTTGCCATCGGAAATTGCGACGAGAATATCTACACCAACGTGAACGCGCGTCGCGCAAAAGGTGAAGCAAGTCTCGCTCAGATGGAACAGACGGCGATTCCTCTCAGGCCAGGCCAGCCTGGGCAGGCGCCGGTTCCGGCGACCCCTCCGATGCTGAGCGGCATGTTTCCCGACACGCAACGAGGCGCGCAATTCGATCCGGTCGCTCCTGAAAAGAGCGTGACGACGCTGAATCAACCGGTTACTCGAACGGATGGCACGCTGAATCAGCAGAACTCGCAGCTTCCGAAGGCTCCCAACGCGGTCGGTCCGATGGTCGATATCGACAAGGCGCTTCCACAGACCGATGCCACACTGGGATTTCTCGACCTCAAAGAAGGCGATACCCTGCCGATGACACAGACCTCGATCCGGGTGAAAGGGTTCGCCGGAAGTCCGTTCACTTTGACTGTGAACGGAAAAGAGATTCCAGAAAACCGCGTCGGAACCAAGGCGGTCCTGGCCGAAAAGCAGCTGGAGGCTTGGGAATATATCGGCGTCAATCTTGCCCCCGGTCCCAATACGCTCGAAGTGCAGCAGAACGATAATTTCGGCATCGCCAGAAAGAAGGAGATTACCGTCATCGCCCCGGACGAACTGGGCGTCATTAAAATCGGCCTGCCGCTGAAACCGGTTCCCGCCGATGGCCAGACGCCGGCTATCATCGGAATCAGGCTGGAAGACAAACAAGGCGTGCTGGTCACGACACGCACGTTCCTCACGCTCGAAGCCACGGTTGGAACATGGCAGGTAGAGGACCTCAACAAGAAAGAACCGGGCATTCAAGTGGCGGTCGAAGGAGGCGAGGCCGAGTTTCTGCTCGTGCCGCCGGCCGAGCCGACCGATACGATCGTTCGTGTCACGTCGGGTCTTCTCGTGGGAGAGGAGAAGCTGGCCTTCGTGCCAAATTTGCGGCCGTTGATTCTCGTAGGCGTCTTGGAAGGCACGCTCGATCTGCGCAAACTCAACCCGAAGAGCCTCATGCCGACGCGAAACAACGACGGGTTTGAAGAAGAGCTCCGGAATTCCGCGGACTTTGGGTCAACGAACGGCGCCGGCCGGGCGGCATTGTTCCTGAAAGGTAAAATCCCCGGCGATGCGTTGCTGACGATGGGATTCGACTCCGACAAGAACACCCAAGACCGAATCTTCCGCGATATTCAGCCCGAAGAATTTTACCCCGTGTACGGAGATGCCTCGGTGAAAGGGTTCGATGCCCAGTCGACCGGTCGGCTGTACATTCGGGTCGACAAGAATAAATCCTTTCTGTTGTACGGCGACTATACGACGCTGTCCTCGAACGAAGCCCGGCAGCTCGGCCAATACAGCCGGAGCCTCAACGGGCTCAAGGGTCACTATGAGAACAGCCGTGTCAACGTGAACGCGTTCGCCTCGCACGACACCGCACATCAAATGATCGAGGAACTCCCGGCGCAAGGCATCTCGGGGCCCTACCAGATTAGCCGTGTAAAAGGCCTCGTCGAGAACAGCGAGAAGGTCGAAATTCTCGTGCGAGACCGCAACCAACCTTCGGTCATCTTGAAAACGACGCCCCAGATGCGGTTCTCGGACTACGCCCTGGAGCCTCTCACCGGCCGCGTGCTCTTCAAAGCGCCGGTTCCGAGCCGCGATCAAAACCTGAATCCGATTTCGATTCGAGTGACCTACGAATTGCGCGAGGACGGAGAAAAATTCTGGGTGGCGGGTGCGGACGCGCAGGTGAAAATCACGGATAATTTCGAGGTCGGCGGGTCCTACGTGAAGGACATGAACCCGCAAGACCGTTACGAATTGAAAGGCGGAAACGTCACGGCTAAGTTGACGGATAAGACCTTCCTCTTCGGTGAAATTGCCCAAACTGATAAGCAAAGCGTCGGCAGCGGGATGGGGAAACGCATCGAGTTGCGCCACAACGACCAAGATCTGCAACTGCGCGCCTACTACGGGGAGACGGACAAGACGTTCGAGAATCAGATGTCCTTTCTCGGCAAAGGCCGGCGCGAAGCGGCATTCAAGGGGAGTTATCGCATCGATCAACAGATCCGCCTTCTCGGCGAGGTCATCCATTCCGAAGATCTTGTCACCAACGGAAAACGCGACGGCGCAATGGCCGGAGCGGAATACACGTTTGAAAATAACCTGAAGCTCGAAGCAGCCGTGCGCCGGTTCAAGGAATCCGGGGCGCCCTCTCAGACGTCGAGCATTGGCGGAACCCCGACGGAAGCGACGACGCTTCGCGGGAAAGTCACCGTGCCCATGCCCTACATCCCTCATCTTTCCGTCACGGGAGAGTATGAACAGTCGGTGACGAGCGGTAATCGTCGTGTCGCCGGCGTGGGGATGGAGTATCAAATGGCCTCGCAGGGCCGGCTCTACATGCGCCACGAGTTTCTCAACAGTTTGGGTGGACAGTATGCGTTGAACGGCACCCAGAGGCAGAATGCGACCGTCTTCGGAATGGACACGTCCTACATGAAGGACGGAAAAGTTTTCAGCGAATACCGTGTCCGCGACGCGATGACCGGACGTGAAACGCAGGCGGCCTTCGGGTTGCGCAACAAGTGGTCGCTCGCGGAAGGGGTGACAGCCAATACCTCCTTGGAACGTATTCAGGATCTTGGCGGCACCGGCCATACCACGGGCACGGCAGTCACAGGAGCGCTGGAATACTTCAGGGATCCCTCGTGGAAGGGGACGGCCAGACTGGAAAAACGCTTTAACGCTCAAAGTGATAGCCTTCTCGGACAAGTCGGGTTAGGGTATAAACTGACCCGCGATTGGACCCTCCTCGGCAAGAACACCTACGTCATGAACGAAACGGGAGGCGCGAAAAAAACCGTCGAACATTTCCGATTGGGCGTGGCCTACCGTGAAACCGATACAAACGTCTGGAACGGGTTGGGCCGGTATGAATTCAAACATGAGGACGATCCGGGCGGCGCCGCCAACGTCGGTCTCGGCGGAACGCCTTCAGCCCTCTCGTCGACGAGAAATATTCATATTCTCGCGACAGACTGGACCTACCATCCGGGCCGGCCCTGGACCTTCATGGGCGGGTATGCCTTCAAGTGGGTCCAGGAAGACAGTCTCGGGATTCGAAGCGCCTATCACGCGCAACTAGTCAAAGGCCGCGTGACCTACGACATTACCGAACGATGGGACATCGGTCTCGCCGCCAGCAATCTGTTCAGCGGTTCCTTTACGAGCAATCAATATGCCCTAGGATTGGAAGTCGGCCACGTCTTGATGGCGAACGTGTGGGCGTCGGTCGGCTATAACATCCTGGGCTTCAAAGACCGAGATCTGAGTCCGGAAAACTATGAGAATCAGGGGTTCTATCTGCGGCTTCGAATGAAGTTCGATGAAGACATCTTTGAGGCCTTGAGGTAGCCATGGCCCATCGACCACCAAGAAAGATACGGACAATCCCGCACATCGCACTGGTTCTGCTCGCCGTGGGGGCACTCATCGGACCCCACAACATCGCGGCGCAGAACGAAGGTCTCGCCGAAGCGAATCTGCAGGGATTCCAGCAACTGCACACACGTCTCGCGGCCTTGAATGTGAACGGCATTCCCCTGACCAACTATCACTTGGCAAAAGCGCAGGCATGGCTGGAGTTTTCCAAAGAGGAATACTTCGACAATGATCGGTCGGGAATCGTGGAGGCGACGTTCGACGAAGCGCGGGGCCTGATCGAGCAGCTTGAGGCCGGTGTGATGAAACCGCTCAGTATGAATACGCCCTTGCTCGAAGGCGAGGCCAGGCTCGACTTAGACTCCTGGCTAGTGGTGGATGAATTGAAGGTCCAGAAGCTGTCTTGCGCAGGCAACCTCATTGCGCGGCTGGAAGTCCAGCTCGTGCACGTCGAACACGAGCTTCATGAACTCGGGCCCATTCATGCTGCGCCATACCGCCAAGCCGTGCAGCGGATGATCGAGGAAATCAAGACGGTGGATTGTCGGCCTCTTGGTCAAAAGAGCGTGGAGCCGCCCCAGGAAAACAGTTCGGAGGCGAAGCCGTAGATGTTCCTGTGGCTTCTCGTGAAGCCACAGGAACCTACAACGGGATGTATCAGCAAGGATGTAGGCGATGATAATCGGGAATCGGATGCAGCTATGGGCGGCGAAGATTGCACTTGTTGCATTCAGCGCGCTCCTCTGCTGTTCCGTGGTGCCGGCCAACGCGCACACCATCATCACGAAGACCCGAACACCCACGAGCCTGGCGATCGGAGGGGTGGTCACCTATACCATCACCGTCGATTCATCGGGCCAGACAGCGTCCGGCATAGGCTTCAGCATGGTCGATACCTTGCCTCCCGGTTTCTCCTATCGATCGACCCAAGCGGTGAATCTGTTTAACGGGGCCGCGTTTGCCGGCACCTACCCGACGCCCGGCTCCACCACACCGACCTGGGGCACCTTCAACAATCCGAACGTAGTCGCGCCCTATTCCTACTTTGAAATCGTGTTCGAAGCCGACGTGGTCAACCCGGTGTGCAGCAACCTCGCCGTCAACTCCGCCATCGCCACCGGTGGAACCCAGCACGGCACGATTGTGCCGGCGATCGACATCGCCGATGTCTCATTGTCCGGACCTCCCGCAGACTTAACGGTGACCAAGGCGACCTCGACACCGGTGGTCGTAAACACCGGGGCCGGCATGACGGCTTCGTACACGATCACGGTGACGAACAGTGGTGGCCGTTGCGAAGCCCAAAGCGTGAAAATCAAAGACATCCTATCCCCGGGCTTCACCTACGCCTCGACCGGGGCAATCACATTTAGCGGCGCACCGGCTTCGGCCTCTCGAGTTTCGACCGTGAATCCGATTGCCGGCAGTTCGACTCCGACCTGGGGAGACTTTATCTTGCCTGGCGGAACGAGTGTGACGATTCCCTTCACGGTCAATATTGCCACCGGTACGCCCACCGGGGCCTACGACAATGTGGTGATTGCCACCACGCCAACGAGCGGAGCGACCGTCAACAACTTCGGTCCCGGCGCAAGGGTGACATTGACCACGGCCAGCCTCACCAAAGCCTTCGCCCCGGCCAGCATGCCGATCAACGGCACCTCGACGTTGACGTTTACAATCACGAAACCGGCAGGAACGGCAGTTTCCGGATTGAACTTTACGGATACCCTGCCGACCGGGGTGACAGGATCTGGAACCCCGGCCTCGCCGCAATGCGGGGGCACGGTCACCAGAGTCGGAGGCACGATCACCGTCGCCGGGTCCAGTCTTGCCGCAGCGGCGACAAATTGCACCATCAATGTGGCCGTGACCAGTGCAACAGCCGGCAGCTACACAAACAACAGCACCAATATCAGCGGGCTCGGCGGCGGGCTAAGTCCAGCGGGGGTCAACGCCACCTTGACCGTCACCGGCTCGGTCCTGACGAAGAGCTTTACCCCGGCGGTCATCGGCGTCAATCGTCCATCGACCTTGGCGCTGATATTGACGAGCGCGGCAGGGACGCCGGCGCTGACGGGGTTGGGATTTACGGATACATTGCCGGCCGGTGTCGTCCTGTCCGGCGCCGTGACGACGCCGCAATGCGGCGGTACGGTCACGGGAGTCGGCGGTACAATCACGGTGACGGGGGCCAGTCTCGCCGCTGGTAGCGCTACCTGTACGATCAACGTGACGGTCACCAGCGCGACGCCCGGTTTGTACGTCAATAACACGAACAAATTCACAGGCCTCTCCGGCGCTGTGACAGCCTTGACCGCTAATGCCACCTTGACCGTTCAAGGCGTAATCCTGGACAAGGCCTTCATTCCCAATACGATTGTTGCGGGCGGGACGTCCGTTCTGCGACTGACGATCACAAACGGATCCGGTACGCCTGCCCAAGCAGGGATCAACATCACCGATACCTTACCGGCCGGTGTGACGGTATCGGGCGCGGTGACGACGCCGCAATGCGGCGGTGCGATCACCGGAGCCGCCGGTACGATCACGGCAACCGGCGCAACACTGGCGTTAGGAGCCGGCGCCTGCCAGATCAATGTCACGGTCACGAGCGCCGTCGCGGGCGTCTACACCAATGCCACGGGGAACATCACGGCCTCGGTCGGCGGGGCCGCAGCCGGCATCAATACGAACGGGATCAGCGCCGTCCTCACGGTCGGAGGCGTAGTGCTGTCCAAGGGATTCGGCAACAGCACCGTCGGCACTGGAACGGCCGTCGTGCTCACGTTTACCTTGACGAATAGCACGGGAAATCCCGCGCAGGCAGGCCTTGCCTTTACCGATACGTTTGCGGTCAATCTGGCGATTGCCAACAATACCACCACGAATAGCTGTAGTGGTGCTCTCACCGATTTAGGAGGAGGCGCCATCGGCGTCAACGACACCGGGGTCCGACTCACCGGAGGGGCAATGGCGGCGGGAACGGCCAGCTGCACGATCACGGTGCGGGTGACTAGCAACCAGCCGGGTACCTATCTCAATACATCCGCGTCGAATATCACGGTCTCCGCGCAGATCGTGCACAATATCAACCAGAGCGTCGTGTTTAATGGCGTCGTACTGCGAGTGACGAAAACCACCAGCACACCGGTTGTCGTGCTGGCAGGGCTGATCAATTCCACCGCGACCTACCAGGTGAGCGTCGTGAACAGTGGAAATGCGACGGCCGACGGCATCCAAATCACCGACACGCTGCCCACCCCCTTTACCTACGCGTCGACAAGTTCGGTGACGCTGTCGGGAGGGGCAACGCGGCCTTCGACGGTCAATCCTGCAGTGGGCGCGACGGCTCCACTGTGGGGCGCCTTTTCAATCCCAGCGAATGGCCGGGCGACCATCACCTTTGTGGTCACGGTGCCCAACGCGTCGGCCAACGCCACCTATCACAACAGCGCAAGCGTTACGACGACGACTGGGGGGGCGGCGATTACGAACTTTAACGGCGCGACGAACAGCGCCGACGATGTGAGCGTCGTCCATTCGGTCACGCTGTCCGGATTCGTCTATCGCGATGCGAATCTCAACGGCATCAAAGAGGCCGGAGAAGATTGGGCGACCGGCAGCGGCCTGTTCGTCAACCTCCTGCAGGGAGGCGTGGCGATTCAGAGCGTAAGCGTAGGGGCCGGCGCCGGCGGGTTTACGTTCACCAACGTCGTGACGGGATCCTACACGATCATCATCACGAACAGCGCGATCGGCGGAACGCCGTTCGCGCCGTCCGGCTGGATGTTCACCTTCCCCAATACGGGAGCCCTTCCTCAAGGCGTCGGTTCCAGCAGCGTAAACAATATCACCCTCGGACTCATGAACGGAGCTCGGTTGAGCGGAACGGTGTTCCGTGACACAGGCGCCGGCGGCGGCACGGCTCACGATGTGATCCAGAACGGAGGCGAAGCGGGAATCAGCAGCGTGACCATCCGTTTGATGGACAGCACCGGCACGACAACCCACGCGACAGCCGTGACGGGCGGCGACGGGACCTATAGCCTCGTGATCCCCTTTACACTCACGACCGGCACCGTCCTCCGCGTCGTCGAAACCAATCTGGCCGGTTACCAGTCCACGGGCGGACAACCAGGAACAACAGGGGGGGCGTACAATCGCAACGACTATGTCGGGTTTACGCTTACGGTCGGTACGAACTATACGGCTGTGAATTTTGGCAATGTGCCCTCCAACACCTTCGTCAACGACAATCAGCGGACGATCTTGCCTGGTTCAACGGCGTTCCATCCCCATACCTTCACTGTAGGCACAGCCGGGACAGTAAGTTTCAGCACCACGAATGTGACGACTCCGGTGCTCACTGGTTGGTCGCAGTTCATCTATGGCGATCTGAACTGCAATGGGCTTCTCGATGGGGCTGAAGGCAGTAGTCTCTTGACCGGTTCAGTTCCAGTGGTTGCCGGGAGCACGATCTGCATCATCGTCAAAGAGAATGCACCGCCGAACGCGCCATTCAATGCCCAGGATCAGATCACCGTCACTGCCACATTTACCTATGTGCCGCCCCTAATCGTTGCACCGGCACCGCCCCCACCGCTCACGGCCGTCGCGACGCGCACCGATATCACGACCATCGGGAACGCCACGAACGCAGGACTTGTGTTGTTGAAAACCGTCGATAAGGTCACGGCGTTGCCTGGAGACAACCTGGTCTACGTCATCACCTACTCGAACAACAGTAGCGGCAGCCTGAGCAATATCGTCATTAACGATGCCACCCCGACCTTCACTACCTTCGTGTCAACTTCATGCGCCACACTCGGCGCCGGACTGACAGGCTGCAGCGTCACGACTCAACCGGCTGCGGGCGCAACCGGATCCGTGCGATGGACACTTACCGGCACCCTCTCCTCAGTCGGAACCGGAACCGTCACCTACACCGTACAGATCCTGCCTTAACGACGTCCCGCACATCGCTCTCGGTTCAGTGACATAGTACCCAGCCAACATCTGTCCATCCCCTGCAGACAGTTGTCACCCAAAAAGTAGCGAACATTCGGTTTGGCAAGCTAAAGTGGCGCAGGAAGCCGTCATATTGTAACGATGGCGACCGGTCTCGCCTTACCCCTCACGTCCCCCAACGGTTTGACAGCCCCCAGACCATTTGTTACGCTCCGCGCCGGTTCCTGGCCCATTGAATAAGCCTGGTTTCCACCTCCATGAACATCAAGGACTATCTCGAACAAAAGCGGGTCGACGTGGATCGGTTCCTCGATTCCGTCATGCCCGGCACCGCCACGCCACCCACCACGCTCCATGAAAGCATGAGATACAGTCTCATGGCGGGAGGGAAGCGAGTCCGCCCGATCCTGGCCATCGCCGCAGCCGAAGCGGTCGGGCAGCCGGCGCCGGGATTGATGCCGATCGCCTGTTCGCTGGAACTGATCCACACCTACTCCTTGATCCACGACGACCTGCCTGCGATGGACAACGACGACTTCCGGCGCGGAAAGCCGACGAATCACAAGGTCTACGGCGACGCGATGGCCATCCTGGCCGGCGATGCGTTGCTGACGATGGCCTTCGACCTCTGCAGCCATCCTGATCTGATGAAGGGCTGCGACCCGGCGCGCCAAGTCCGGCTGATTCAAGAATTGGCTTACGGCTCAGGGAATATGGGAATGGTGGGTGGGCAAGTGTTCGACATTCAGGCCGAAAACAAAGACATCGACCTCCCGACGCTCCAGAACATCCACAAGCATAAGACCGGCATGTTGATACGCGCAGCAGTGCGGATGGGCGCCCTGGCCGCCGGTGCGCAGGATCGCCAACTGGACGACCTCACGAGTTATGCCGAGGATGTGGGCCTAGCCTTTCAGATCGCGGACGATGTACTCAACGTGACGGGAACGCGCGAGGAACTGGGCAAGAACCCCAACACCGATGCGGAGCGAGGCAAGAAAACCTACCCGACGTTCTACGGAGCCGAGGGAGCCAGAAAACTGGCGGACGACTGCGTGGCCCGCGCGATCGCGCGCCTTTCCCCGTTCGGCACGGCCGCCGATCCGCTCCGTGACCTGGCGCGGTATATCACGTCGAGGAAGAACTGAACGTCAGGCGTGAGGCGTAAGGCGTGAAACGAAAGTCCCTCGCAACTCTATCATCGGCTCTCTACACCTCACGCCTCACGCCTCACGCCTCACGTTTTACGTCCACGTCATGAAGGTTCTCGTCACTGGCGCAACCGGATTCGTTGGCGGCGCAGTGGTGCGAGCGCTGGTCAAGAGCGGTATCGACGTCCGCGTCCTAGCCCGAGCCGGAGCTGACATCCAGAATATTCAAAATCTGACCGTCGAGCGGGCCGAAGGCGATCTGCGTGATCAGGCCTCGTTGCGTAGATCGCTCACCGGCTGCCAACAGCTCTACCATGTGGCGGCACACTATGCGCTCTGGGCCAAAGACCCTGCGATCTTTTACGATATCAACGTCACCGGCACCAAGAATCTGCTGGAAGCGGCCCGCGACGTCGGGGTCGAACGGATTGTCTACTGCAGCACCATCGGCGCAATCGGCCTTCCGCCTGGTGGAGGGCTCGGCACGGAAGAGACGCCCGTCTCACTCGAACAGATGGCCGGCCACTACAAACGGTCGAAGTACCTGGCGGAGCAAGAGGTCTTGAAGCTCGCGAAAGCAGGACTGCCGGTCGTCATCGTGAATCCAAGTGCCCCGGTCGGCGCAGGCGACGTGAAGCCGACTCCAACAGGGCAAGTCATCGTGGATTTCATGAAGGGCCGCATGCCTGCCTACATCGAAACAGGGATGAACATCGTAGACGTCGATGATGTGGCAACCGGCCATCTGCTCGCGATGGAAAAGGGACGGATCGGCGAGCGCTACATTCTGGGCAATAAAAACCTCATGCTGCGCGAGGTATTCGAGATCATGAGCCGATTGACCGGCATCAAGGCGCCCACGATCAAGCTGCCAAGATTGGCAATTCTCCCGTTAGCCTATGCCAACCAATGGATTGCAAATCTCACAGGCCATCCGCCACGCATCCCACTTGAAGGCGTGAAGATGGCAAAATACAAGATGCACTACGATTGCAGCAAAGCCATCCGGGAACTCGGCATCCCTCTCACACCGCCGGAGGTCGCGCTTGAAAAGGCGGTACGGTGGTTCAGAGACCACGGGTACGTATAGCTGTAAATGGTATATGTTTAATGGCCGACTCCCCCAACCGCTCTTAAATTCAACATCGACCATTCACCATTAACCATTACACATTGATGGACACCCTCGCCCTATTTTTGAAAACGATCGTATTCCGCCCCTACGTCTTCGCCTTTCTGGCTGCCTTCTTGTTTGCCGCGATCAAGCTGATCGGCTGGCCGAGAACCTGGCGGTTCTGGCTGATTAGCTGGGCTACGGCCTTCGTCTGTGAATTTTCCTCTACCAGAACCGGCATTCCCTTCGGGTGGTACCACTACAACGGCTCCACCGTGGGCCAAGAACTCTACTTCTTCGACGTCCCATTCATGGACTCGATTTCATTCAGTTTTCTTCTCTACGCTGCCTATTGCGTCGCGCTCTGTTTCATCCTCCCAATTGGATCGTCCTCTGCTTCCACATGGCCGATACTCAAACCGCTCCATCTTGATATGAACGCACGAACGAGTTGGCCGGTGCTCTTGCTGACCGCTTTCCTGTTTGCCTTTATCGACATGGTGATCGATCCGGTAGCCCTCCGGGGCGACCGCTGGTTCCTGGGAAAGATTTATTACTATCCAGACCCAGGGCTGCACTTCGGCGTCCCGTTCGCCAATTATGTCGGATGGGCCGTCGTCGGGCTCATCTCCCTTGCCATCTATTTTCCGCTCGAACGCCGACTGCCCGCGCTCTCGCCTCCCCCGTCAGCCACGCATCAACTCCTGCTGGGCGTCGGCCTCTATTACGGCGTTCTGGCCTTTAACCTCAGCATGACCTTCTGGATCGGCGAATCGTTCATGGGGATGAGCGGGCTGCTCATGCATCTCCCTGTCATCGCCCTACTGTTATTTCGCCTTGCAAGACCGCGCAGCGCCTCTCTGCCTGGCTAGCCCGGTGGCAATCAGGCCAAAGACTTTGTATAGTGATGGCTTGCTGCCATGCGAACGAAACTGATCGTCTTCTTCATCGTCATGGGCGTTGGCATTGTCGGCGCCTTAGGATGGATAGGGTATCAATTGTTCACGACCGGCTTTAGCGCCAAAACCGAGCCTCATGCCCTAGAGGTCTTCATCGCGCGGCAAGTCCGCCATCTGGCCATCCCGATCGAACAACGAAACACGCAGAATCCCATCCCTTTCAGCCCCGATGTGATCAAAGAATCGTTAGCGCACTTCGCCGACCACTGCGCCACCTGCCATGCGAACAACGGGAGCGGCCAGACGCCTATCGGCAAGAACGTCAACCCCAAAGCGCTGGACCTCCGGTTACCCGACATCCAATCGATGTCGGATGGTGAAATCTTCTGGGTCATCCATAACGGTATCCGCTTCACCGCCATGCCAGCCTGGGGAGAGGGCGACCCAGCAGAGGACAAGGACAGTTGGAAGCTGGTCCACTTTATTCGTCATCTTCCACAACTGACATCGGACGAACTCGACCGGATGAAAGTGCTGAATCCCAAGACGAAGCACGATCTGGAAGAAGAAGCCACCTTCGGGGAATTGCTACAAGGAAACGACGCGGCGGCAGCAAAGACCGATCGCGGGCATCACCACTAGCCCGGTTTATTTTGTTTATCTGGTTAATCTTTCAACCAAACAAACAAAACAAACCAACAACGATCTTCGTATACGGGAAAGAGGATTCACCATGTGGCTACGCTCGATTTTGATTCTCACATGTCTCTTCATTGCGACGCCGAGCTTTGCCTACGGCGCCGACCTGCACGTGCTCGGGGCGATTATGACTATCGACGCAAACCATGTCGAAATCAAAACGCCCAAAGGCCAGTCAGTGAACGTCCAGCTCAACAGGCAAACCCGGTACAGGGACGAGAGCAATCCGAAAGGGGCCAACCGGCCTGCGGTAGGCGACCGTGTCGTCATCGCAGCCACGAAAGGCGAAAAAAAAGGTGCCAACCTGTTGGTCGCCACCGAAGTCCATTTTTCTTCAACCAAGCGCGTCCCGGTCCTCGTGCAGCCGGTTCCGGCTCAATAGCCTAATCGATGCCTATGCTTCACGTCAGACGTGAACTCAACAACCACCTGTTTAGCGGCGGGTTTCGCGCGGCGGTCATTCGAGTCCTGATCACGGG
>JANOJM010000262.1:0-6851 GCA_031418735.1 Nitrospiraceae bacterium
GTGGGGGTGGTCACCCTCGCGGTTGCGCTCGCCGGCGTGCTGTTGGTGAAGGAGCCGCTGCGCAGTTCGCGGCCGGTCGGGGGCGGGTTGGATGTGAAACAGACCACTGGTGAGCAATCGGTTCGCGCGCGGCTGTGGGAAGATCCTGTGGCAGCAGTGCAGCGGGGCATGAAAGAAGCTCCGCCGCCGGCAATCGGGTCGCCCAAGTCCGCGCCCAGCCAGTCAGTTGAATCCTCACTCACGCAGCGTCTGAGACCCTTGAGGCTCGCGATTACCGACCGAGTCAAGAAGGGTGAGCAGATCACAGTCTTGCTGGTGACCATGAGCGGCGATCCCTATGCGGAGAGTACGGAATCCCGCATTCGAGATCGTTATGCGGTCGGCACCGCGTTGGGCGTGGCCTGCTACGTCCCGGAGGACGAAGGGCACCTTTCGTTCATCGAAGGGGATAATCAGGGCGCCGGTCATGCGTTGCCGTATGAGTGGTATCAGCTCCGCAAGACAAGGGTCTGTGGAGAAGGACAGGATCGCGCTCAGAACACCCTGGTGATCTGGATTCCCGATGACGCTCTCAGCCGAGGTCTCTTGGCCACACTGACCTCGTTGTCGCAAACCCTGGTGTGCGAAGAGTCAAAACAGAAAAGCGAATGCCTCTTGACCGACGACCGGCGCAAGTTGGTCCGTCTGAATCAGGCGTTGCAACAGGCCGTCACGTTCAAGCTCGTGGGACCGCGCAGTTCCACCGCCCTGCGTCATCTCCTGGATGAGGCCGGAGCCTTGTACGCTGAGCCTCATGAAGGGGTGGGAGTCTGGCCGAATAGGGACGGGACCATCGAGCTCTATTCGCCCTGGGCCAGCGCGATGAAAGGGATCCTGGCCTATGGGCTGAAGAAGGAAGGGGGGAAGGGCCTCGCATGCCAGACGTATGAAGCCTGCGAGCAGGAGTTTTTTCATCGGCTGACGGCTGCCAATGTGCGGCTCACCTACGAGATCGGATCCGACGACCGGCTATTCGGCACGCTGATCGAGGAATTAGAACGACGTCAAGTAAGGCTCGGCTGGGATGCGGTGATCCTCATTGGAGAGTGGGATTCGTTCTATGGCCGGGCCTTGCCCATCGAGTTCCGCGCGGCGGCTTGTGCGAAAGTGGCGACCTTCACGGAGGCCGAGCTGAAGCAGATTCAGGTGCCGGCGACGATCAAGGCCTGGTGTCCTACTGTTCCGCGCGCGATCGATTTACAGATTCAACGATCGGCGGACTATGAATCCCTGACCTTAAACATCTTCCGGTATAGCTACCTCAGTGGTCTCGATGGCGAAGTGCCGGGCGACGATAGCTTGAAGGCCGGGCGTGGCGAGAAACCCAAGGCCAATGTCACAGCGAAGGATGTGCTGGCCGGTGGGCTGCAGGAACGTCCCGAAGGCACCAGCCAGCTTGATTATGTGCGCGCCTTGGCCTCGCGAATCCAAGATGAAGGAGAAGGGGCTAAAGCAATCGGCATCCTGGGCACGGACCCCTATGATGCCCTGCTCATTCTCAAAGCGCTCCGGCCGGCCTTTCCGCATGCCGTCTTCTTCACCGTCGATCTCGACGCGCGCCATCTCCACGCCAGTGAGTATAAGTGGACCAGGAACATGGTCGTGGCCTCGCCGTTCGGCTTGCAGTTAGACGGTGGATTGCAACGCGATGTTCCGCCGTTCCGGAGCAGCTATCAAACGGCCACCTATTTTGCCGTGCTCCAGGCGGTGAATCACGTGGCCTGTCGCGCAGCGGGCGATCGGCAGACATCTGCGGTCTCCTGCTCCGAGGGATATCATGTGGCATTGACCCCGGAAGACCGGATCTATGACGCGGCGGAACATCCTCGGATCTTCGAAGTAGGTCGAGAGGGCGCGGTGGATTTAAGCGTCGTCGATGTCGAAGGTGTGAGAACGATCCATCCCTTACGAGCGGATCTCGAGCATACGGACAATCAGGGCCAGCTGAAGCAGGGCGTTGGGTCAAACAGCGCAACTGTGATGGCGCTGATCGGGATCGGACTGTTCCTCGGAGCGGGACTTGTCTGGACCAATCAGCGACTCTGGCTGCGGGTCTCGCGCTCCTGGCGTCTGTTCGCCGTGGCCGGCCTTGTCATCTTGGTCGGGACATCGGTCTTTTGGGCCATGGGTGGCGGGACAGCCCTCATGGCCCACCACGATGAAGGCGAACCCTTTTCGTGGACCTCAGGCGTGAGCATTTGGCCTGGTGAGTGGCTCCGGCTTCTCGTGGTGCTGTTGTGCCTCGTCTTCCTGGTCAAAGGGTCCCGCGATTTGGCGAAGAACAGCGACCATCTCACCGGGGATTTCTTATTCCGCATCGATCAGGGCCCTCGCCCCCGATTCACCCTGAGGACATGTTGGACCAATATGCAACGGGTCTATCATCCGGCCACCACCAGAGTTGCCACCACGGTCGATCAAGCCTGGTCCTGGTATCTCGACGCGGCAGGCCCGCTGCAGCGGGCGGCGCGCATTCTGATCCTGTTCCTGTTGTATGGCGCGATCATGATTTCTCTGGATCACTGGGTCGTTGACGAAGAGATGATTATTCCCTGTCGGGGATGGCTGAGCTGTCGAGTGGACGTGGTCATGACGCTGGTCAGTATGAGCCTCGTGGTGTTGCTGAATCTGGCGGTATTCGACGAGGTGATGTTGTGCCGTCGGTGGGTCGGTTGGGTGAATACTTCGAGCGGGGGGTGGTCGGAGCAGGTGCAGCAGGAGTACTTGCGCGAGTATGGACTGAGCCAGAGCCACAAGGCAGAATTTGAAAAGCTCAAGTACTTAGCCGGCATCGACCTGATCAGCCGACGGACGGAAGTGGTCAATCGCCTCATCCGGTACCCCTTCATCGCCTTGCTGATCATGATCGCTGCGCGCAACGACTACTTCGATATCTGGAATTACCCGCTCTTGCTGCTGCTGGCCTGGGCATTGAATGTCGTGCTGGCGCTGAGCGGAGCCCTGTTGCTCTATCAATCCGCCGACCGGGCGAAGCAGGGGGTCTTGGCCGGGCTGAGCAAGCAAATGATCCAAGCCCTCGGGCTCGGCAAGGACCACGAAGTCCGTGCCAAGCAGGTCCAGTACATCATCGACCAGGTTGAGGCCAACCAGAAGGGCGCGTTCGTTCCCTTCTACCAACAACCAGTCGTCGAATCCTCGCTTTACGGCGTGGTCGCGTTGTTGCAATATCTGTATTTGAGATAGCAGGCTACTTATGCGCGAAGAACTAATAGGCGGGTTACGGACGCGAGTCACTGGCGGCACAGATGGCAAGGGTGGAGGGCGCGGCCCTCTTGTTCTGCTCCTGCATGGCTTTGGCGCGCCGGGGGACGATCTTGTGTCGCTGGCCGACGTTTTGAACGTGCCGGCCGGCACGAGGTTTGTGTTTCCTGAAGGCCCGCTCTCGCTGAGTTTTGGGCCGAGTGCTGCGCGAGCCTGGTGGATTATCGATATGGCGCGCGTGGCAGCAGATCGAGCGGCAGGTCGAGTGCGGGATCTCTCGCAAGATATCCCCAAAGGCCTCGCTCCGGCGCGCGAGACTATGCTGGGGTTTCTCAAAGAAGTTGAACGCAAATTCGACGCGGACCCGCGCAAGATCGTGCTCGGAGGATTTTCCCAGGGCGCCATGCTTTCTTGCGACGTGATGCTCAGAACGGCACAGCCCTATGCCGGGCTGATCCAACTGTCCGGAACGCTCTTGGCCACACAGGAATGGACCCCGCTGCTCCAGACACACAAAGGGCTGCCGGTCTTTCAGAGCCACGGGGTGCAGGATGAGCTTCTGCCATACGCTGGGGCAGAACGGTTGCGAGACATGCTGACTCACGGGGGACTTTCAGTGGAATGGCACAGCTTCCGTGGTGGCCATGAGATTCCACGATCGGTTCTGCAACGGCTGGGGCCGTTCATTACCAAGGCGGTCACTCACCCATGAGCGGATTGCATTCGTTTGAACTCGCAGCAACCGACGGCAAACTGATTCGCGGAGATCGCTCAATTGGAAAGGATCGTCAGATCCTCTTCATCACCGGCTTCCTCTCGAAACGCTGGGGCAATAAGAGCAAAGCGCTCGCACAGTGGTGTGAAGAGAAAGGCTGGGGGTTCTGCTGCTATGACGTGCGGGGGTTCGGCGATTCAGAGGGGAAATTTACCGACTACACCCTCTCAGATTGGATCGCCGATGCGCGGTTGGTGGTCAATTCTTTGAAGAATGGTCCGCATCTCACCCGCCCTCCCCAGGCGTTATCCCACCCTCCCGCCCCGAGCCTGTCGAACCAGGCTCCTTTCCCGAGGGACGCGCCTCTTCCCCGAGTGACGATCGTGGGGAACTCGCTCGGCGGCTGGATCGCCTGGCTTATGGCGCAGGAGCATCCCGTTGTCGAGAAGCTTGTCCTCATTGCTCCCGCCTTCAACATGATGGGCCTGCGCGCAAAATCTATTAATCCAGAACGGCAGCATGAATGGCGTACCACGGGCTGGATGCCCTGGGACGATGAGCCTGCTCACAAGGATTGGCCTCTCTCATGGAAATGGGTGGAAGAGAGCGAAGCCTATTGGAAGACGAGTTTCGACCGACTCAGGCCGGTGAACACGACGATCCTCCACGGTCTTCAAGATACGGTGATTCTGCCCAGCGGGAGCCGTGAGTTCGTCGAGCAACTCCTCGCGCGCGATCCCGCATATCCGGTTGAACTCGATCTGATCTCCGGTGACCATCGTCTCAGTAGCCCTGAGCATGTTGAACGGTTTCATCGACACGTCCACAAAACCCCATGAGGCACAATGATGCTGACATTGATTCATAGAGAATGCGGCGGGCCAGCCCTGGACGAATCGCCGGTCGGCGAAGTCTGCGCCATCCCCATCGACCGGTTCCCGTTCATCTGCTTCAACTGCCTTGAGGAAATTGACGACGAATCGGAAGTCAGGTTCTCAGAGGAATTGGGCATGTGACGAGCCACGCGCTCTAGCCCGCATGATTCATGAACATTTCTGCTGCAATCGCCGATCTGCTGCTACGACGAGCCTTTGGGCGGCGGGCTCGCCCCTCCCGTCCTCAGTGGAAATGTTCGACAGATCCAGGGTAAGGTGTCACCCGGTCCATTGCACAGATAAGAGATCAGACATGTCTTCATCACAACAACATAATAGCGGGCCGGATTCAGAGGGTCCTGACGTTCCTGAACCGTCCCATGCCGAGCGGGCCAAGACGCTTGTGTACCTACAGTCAACTGGTAGTCTCTCGACGCTCTCGCGCAAGCAGCCTGGCTGGCCCTTCGGGTCGGTGATGCCCTACGGGTTGGACGACGAGGGGCAACCAGTCTTTCTGATCAGCACGATGGCGATGCATACGCAAAATCTCCTGGGCGATCCACGGGCCAGCCTGCTCGTGACACCGCCTGAGAGCCGCAGCGATCCGCTGGGTGCGGCCAGGGTGACATTAATGGGGACGGCGACCAAGGTGCCGAAGGAGGAAGCCGTCGAGGTTCGCGAACGCTACCTGGCACGCCATGCCAATGCCTCCTATTGGGTGGACTTCCAGGACTTTGGTTTTTTCCGCATGACACTGACGGAGATCTATTTTGTCGGGGGATTCGGGTCGATGGGTTGGGTCGTGCCGGATGACTACGCAGGGGCGGCCGTGGACCCACTTGCGGATGAGGCCTCGAACCTCATCCGTGAATTTAATACAGAGCAGGCGGACACGTTGCTGCTACTGGCCCGTGTGTTCGGCAATGCAGAGGCGCAGCAGGCGACGGTGACAGCATTGGATCGGTTGGGTTTTCACCTACGGCTCACCACGCCAGGCCGAATGCAGGGCGGGCGGGTGGCCTTTGCCAACCCCGTACGCAACGCGTCGGAGGTCAGGGCCGGCCTTGCTGGCTTGGCCGTTCAGGCAAACGCGGGACTCCAGATCCTGCATTCGCTGTAGTCGATGCTCGCACAAGTTCCTGTGAGCATCCCGCAAGATGGTTCTTTTCAACTCACCAGTTCATCACTAGCTAGGGGAATGCATGGCGACTACAAACGATAAACAGGTCATTTTCTCTCTCGTCAATGTCGGGAAGGTCTATCCGCCGAAGAAGCAGGTGCTGCGCGAGATCTATCTCGGGTTTTACTTCGGCGCGAAGATCGGTGTATTGGGCCTGAATGGATCGGGCAAGAGCTCGCTGCTCAGGATCATTGCTGGAACCGACCCGAATTACACAGGAGAGATCACCCGCTCGAAGGGTTACAGCGTGGGTCTGCTTGAGCAGGAACCGCAGCTCGATCCCGATAAGACGGTGAAAGAAATTGTCGAAGAGGGCAAGAAAGAACTCGTGGCCATGCTGCACGAATATGATGCCGTCAGCAACAAGATGGGGGAGGCTGGCCCCGATGAATTGGAAAAACTTCTCGAAAAGCAAGCCCAGCTGCAAGAGAAGATCGAAGCGGCAAATGGGTGGGAGTTGGAGAATGTGCTCGAACTGGCCATGGACGCGCTGCGTTGTCCGCCGCCGGACGCGAAGGTCGGGTTGCTCTCCGGCGGCGAGAAGCGCCGGGTGGCTCTCTGCCGCCTCATGATCCAGGAGCCTGACATCCTCTTGCTCGACGAGCCGACGAACCATCTCGATGCCGAGTCCGTGCAATGGCTTGAGCAACATCTACAGCAGTACAAAGGCACGGTCATTGCCGTCACGCACGACCGCTACTTCCTCGACAACGTCGCAGGCTGGATTCTCGAACTCGATCGCGGCCACGGCATTCCCTTTCAGGGGAACTACACCTCCTGGTTGGAGCAGAAGCAGGTGCGGCTGGAAAAAGAAGAAAAA
>JANOJM010000263.1:0-4012 GCA_031418735.1 Nitrospiraceae bacterium
CTCGGGGTCGAAAAGAAAGTGGTTGAGAAGTCCGGGGCCTGGTACTCCTATCAGGGCGAGCGGCTTGGGCAGGGACGTGACGCGGTGCGAGATTTTCTCTTCAGCAATCAGCCGTTGGCGCGAGAGATTGAAGGGAAGCTGCGCGATCTGGCCGCTCTGCCGGGGCATACGCCTGAAAAGCCCTCTACCGCGCCGGTGAAAGACGAAAAGAAGACTGAGGAGAAACGCGAGGAGCGGCGGCCTCATAAGGTGGGAGCCTAACGGAAGGGAGTTGCTGGTTTCTAGTTTCAAGTTTCAGGTTTGACCTCGGAATTTCGGCAATCCGAAACGAACAACTTGAAACCAGAAACATGAAACTAGAAACTCGAACTCCCGATCAGTGGCTGCAGATCGCGGTGCGCGCGCTAGCCCGCAGCGATCGCACGACTGTCCAGATCGAACGGTTGCTCGCGGCGAAGGGGGCTTCTCCCGCACAGATACGAGCCACAGTTCGACGGCTGATATCGTTGCGATACCTCGACGATGTCGCGTTTGCTGCTCGGTGGGTTGATCGGCGACTCGCCCGCATGCCGATGGGGCGTGCGCGCCTGCAAGAAGAGCTGCTTGCTACCGGGTGTCCTGAACACATCGTGCATGCGACGTTGCTGGCTACCTATCGCAAGGTGAGTGAACAGGATTTGGCGATGCAGGCGATCGCAACGGCTGGACGGACCAGTTCGGCACAGACGCTTGGCCGTGTAGCGAGACTCTTGAATCAACGAGGATTTGACGAAGACACCATTGAGACAGTGATGGGGCCGCTGATGCGATAGGCGAGTGGCACGAGGCTAGGGGCTAGAGGAAAGAGCCGTGTTTTCGACCAGAAGTCTTCGCCCCTTGCCTCTGGCCCCTCGCCTCTCGCCAGAAAGCTCGCGGTTGTAGTAGAAGCATTCATGAATGATGCGGACTGAGACTGGAATGAAAAATAGCACTCAAGAATTGCGGCAAGCCTTCATTCGATATTTTGAACAGCATGGCCATCAGGCCGTGCCGAGTTCTGCCCTGATTCCTCAGGCCGATCCCACATTGCTCTTCACCAATGCCGGGATGAACCAATTTAAGCGGGTATTCCTCGGCGAGGAAACGCGCGGTTACACACGGGCGGTCACTGTGCAGAAGTGTCTCCGTGCCGGGGGTAAACACAACGACCTGGAGAATGTCGGCTACACCAGACGCCACCATACGTTCTTTGAAATGTTGGGGAACTTTTCATTCGGCGACTACTTTAAGGAAGACGCCATCCAGTTCGGTTGGGAGTTTTTGACTCAGACGGTCGGCTTGGCAAAGGATCGGATGTGGGTGACGATCTTCCGCGACGACGACGAGGCGGACGAGCTGTGGAAGAAGGTCGGGGTCCCTGCCTCGCGGATCGTGCGGTGCGGCGAGAAGGATAATTTCTGGCAGATGGGCGATACCGGCCCCTGCGGGCCCTGTTCGGAGCTGCATTTTGACCAGGGGCCGTCTGTACCTGGCGACGATCGGCCGAACGGTGAGGGCGATCGCGTCATCGAGATCTGGAATCTCGTTTTCATGCAGTTCAACCGGGATGCAGCGGGGACATTGCATCCCTTACCCAAGCCCAGCATCGACACGGGCATGGGATTGGAACGGTTGGCGGCAGTGGCGCAAGGAGTCTACAGCAACTATGACAGCGATGTGTTCACACCGTTGCTGACCGCCGTGGCTGCCAGGGCGGGAGTTCGGTATGGGGAGCAAGACCAGACCGATCGGTCGATGCGTGTGGTGGCAGACCATCTTCGCGCAATCACGTTCTTGATGACAGATGGTGTCTTACCCTCGAATGAAGGACGCGGCTATGTGCTGCGACGGATTCTGCGCCGGGCCGCGCGGCATGGACGGCTGCTGGGCATCGTTGAACCCTTCCTCTATGGATTGACGGAGGCGGTCGTGAGCCAGATGAGCCCAGTCTATTCAGAAGTCCGAGGCGCAGCCGCGACGATTGCCGAGGCGACGAGAGGCGAAGAGGAGCGGTTTATCGCCACTCTCGATCAAGGGTTGCCGATTCTCAATGAGATGATCGCGAAGGCCCGTTCGACGGGGAGTAAGGTTCTCACCGGTCCAGATGTATTTAAGCTCTACGACACCTATGGGTTCCCGATGGACTTGATGGGAGAGGCTTGCCGTGAGCAGGGGATGACGCTCGATGAGGCGGGGTTCGATCAGGCCATTGAAGAACAGAGGAATCGCGCGCGCAAAACCGGCGGGTTTGAACAGGAGATGGCTCGGCCTGCGGTTGCGGAACTGGCCGGGCGCGTCGGGGCAACGAAGTTTATCGGCTACGATCGCCTGGAGAGCGAGAGTCTCGTGCAGGCGATTTTGAAAGGCGACCGGTTGGTCAAGGAAGCGGCGGAAGGCGATGAGGTTGAAATTGTTTTGGATGTGACGCCGTTCTACGCGGAAGGCGGTGGGCAGGTCGGCGACCGGGGCCTGTTACTGGGCCATGATGGGCAGGTGGAGATCACGGAAACCACGAGGCCTGCGCCGACTGTGATTTTACACAAGGGGACCGTGACGAAAGGGCGGGTTCGCGAGGGCGAACAGCTGCGCATGACCGTCAATGCTACGACGCGGCAGGACGCTCAGCGAAACCATACCGCCACTCACTTGCTCCATGCTGCCTTGCGCGATTTGCTGGGCCCTCACGTGAAACAGTATGGATCGCTCGTCGGGCCGAATCGTTTGCGATTCGACTTTGCCCATTTCAGACCGCTGACCTCCCGCGATGTGGATGAGATTGAAACCGTCGTGAACAACGAGGTGCGGAAGAACGAGCGGGTGGCGACTGAGGTGATGAGCATTCAGGATGCGGTGGCCAAGGGCGCGCTGGCCTTCTTTGGCGATAAGTACGGTGAGCAGGTGCGCGTTGTCACGGTCGAGTCGTTCAGCAAGGAACTCTGTGGTGGAACGCACTGCCGGCAGACGGGGGAAATTGGCCTGTTCAGGCTGGTCTCGGAGACCGGCGTCGCAGCTGGTGTGCGCCGTATCGAAGCTCAGACCGGCAGCGGGGCGCTCGCGCACATGAAGCAGTTGGATACTGACATTCGAGAACTTTCGAATCTGCTCAAGGTTGGCCAGCTTGAGCTGGTCGCCAAAGCACGCAAGGTCATGACGCAGCTGAAAGACAAGGAACGTGAGCTGGAAGAGGTGAAATTGAAAATGGCCGGCGGCTCAGCCGCCGAGGCCATGGCAAAAACCATTGCCGGTATCCAGGTGCATGTGCAGCGCACCGATGGCCTGGATGTGAACGGTATGCGTGCGCTGGCCGATCAGTTGCGGGACAAGTTGAAAAGCGGTGTCGTGGCCCTTGGAGCTGCCAACGATGGCAAGGTCTCGTTGCTGGTTGTGGTGACGAAGGATCTGATTGCCCGGCTGAAAGCGGGCGACCTTATTAAGGAGATGGCGGTGGAAGTCGGGGGCACCGGCGGTGGCCGGCCAGAGATGGCACAGGCAGGCGGGAAGGATCCGGCCGGATTGGATGCTGCGTTGGAAAAGGTTTTTGGACTGGTCGAACGGATGTTGGAGCGGTAGACTGATGGAGGATGGTAAACGAGTGCTCGCGCTCGATTACGGAACGGTGCGGATTGGCGTGGCCCTCAGTGATGAAATGGGATGGACCGCCCAACCGCTTGAGACGCTCAATCGGCGCACGTTGGACCGGGACATTGCGCATATCGCCTCCCTCGTAGGGACGTATGCAGTCAGACAAGTGCTGTTGGGATTTCCCATCCAATTGGATGGCCGCGAGGGTCCGGCAATCCAGGCGATGCGTGAGTTTCAGGCTCGGTTGGAGCAGGGAGTGCCAGTTCCAGTGATTCTGTGGGACGAACGGTTGACGACGAAGGCGGCGGAAGACCTCTTGATCGCAGCCGATGTCAGCCGGAAAAAGCGGAAGGGTGTGGTGGATCGCATCGCCGCTTCGATTCTGCTCCAGAGCTATCTGGCGAGCCTTGAA
>JANOJM010000264.1:0-2783 GCA_031418735.1 Nitrospiraceae bacterium
CTGGTCCATCGGTATCCGGATCGCGTCCTGCTGATGGTGACGAACCAGTGCCCGATCTATTGCCGGTTCTGCACGAGAAAACGGCTGGTCGGGAAACCGGGATTCCTCAAGAAGGGCGAACTCGACCAGGCCATCGCCTACTTGCGCGAACATACCGAAGTACGCGACGTCATTCTCTCCGGCGGCGACCCCCTGCTCCTGCCGGATTATCTGTTAGAGCGCATACTCAAAGCCCTGCGTACCATCCCGCATCTGGAACTGATTCGCCTCGGCTCCCGGGTGCCTGGCACGTTGCCGGAACGGATCACCCCGGAACTCTGCGCGATCGTGAAGAAATATCATCCTGTGTATATGAACCTGCATTTCAATCACCCGGACGAACTCACGCCTGAAGTGAAAGCGGCCTGCGGAATGTTGGCCGATGCCGGGGTGCCACTCGGCGCGCAAACCGTGCTACTCAAAGGCGTCAACGATGATCCGGACATTATGAGACGGTTGATGCATCAACTCCTGCTCGCCCGCATCAAACCCTATTATCTCTACCAAGCGGACCTCACCAAGGGCACAAATCACTTCCGCACCACAGTCGAGACGGGACTGAATATCATTAAGTCGCTGCAGGGCCACACCAGCGGGATGGCGGTCCCGCACTTCGTCATCGATGCGCCAGGCGGAGGCGGCAAGATTCCCTTGCTCCCCGGTGACTACATGGTGCACATGGATGCCGAAGGGGTCCTCTTGAAGAACTATGAGAACAAGGCCTTCCACTATCCGCAACCGCAACAGAGATCTGTGCGAGAACTACCGATGGTCAGTGCAGCGCCTGCACTGGGATCGTGCAGCACCGGAGAGCACGACGACCTGTGAGCACCCGGACCCCACAGGGCATTTTGCCCTACCAACAGATTAAACAGCTGATTGCGAGCGGCGCCATCCACGCCGACGTACCGATCGAAGACCGGCAGATCCAGCCAGCCAGTCTCGATTTGCGGCTCGGTCGCAAGGCCTATCGGCTGATCAGCAGTTTCCTGCCGGAGTTGTCCGAGATTACGAGCCGGCTCAACGTCCTGGACTTCTATCAGTCCGACCTCGTGATGTACGAGATGGACTTGACCGAAGGCGCCATTCTCGAAAAAGGCCACGTCTATTTGGTGCCGCTGTTGGAACGTGTAGCGCTACCCAAAGCCCTTCGCGCCCGGACCAATCCAAAAAGTACGACAGGACGGTTGGATGTTTTTACCCGCGTCGTGACGGATCTCAACACCGGATTCGATGAGATCCGAGCCGGCTATTCGGGGCCCCTCTATCTGGAGATCGTCCCACGCTCGTTCGCAATCAAGGTAAAGACTGGCTACTCCCTCAATCAAATTCGCTTCGTGCGAGGCGACGCCACCGTGGCAGACAATTCTCTTCAGACGCTCCACAAGCGAGAGCCTCTGCTCTACCATAACCTCCCCACGAAGCAGGCGCTGGACACCCGCGATCTCCGGACAGATCGTGGTCTGTTTCTCCGCATCGACCTGAAGGGAGACGACCGAAGCGGCTCGCCGATCATCGGCTATCGGGCGAAGAAGAATAGTCATGTCATCGATCTGTCGAAGGTCGGCTACTATACGGCGCTCGATTTTTGGGAGCCCCTGTACCGCCACCGCCAGGACAGTCTCCTCTTGGAGCCGGAAGAATTTTACATTCTCGCATCGAAAGAACGAATTCGCGTTCCCGCCGGCTACGCGGCCGAAATGGTGGCCTTCGAAGCAGCTTGTGGCGAACTGCGGACCCACTACGCCGGGTTTTTCGATCCGGGATTTGGGTACGGACGCGGCGAGCTGCACGGCACCCAAGTGGTCCTGGAAGTCCGCCCCCACGACGTGCCCTTCCTGATCCACGATGGACAAACATTTTTTAAGGTTGTATACGACAGGATGCTCGCACGCCCAAGCCAGCTCTATGGCACGGCTCTCGGATCCTCGTATCAGCGCCAAGGCTTGACCTTGAGTAAACATTTTAAGGCTTAGCAGGATGCTGAAAAAGTCCGCCAGCGTCGTTCTCGCATCGTTCAGACCCTCAACGTACCCCAAGGGTACGCCTCGGGCCTTCACTCGCTGCGGCCTTGCTGGACGATCTTTTTGAGCATCCTGCAAGAGCGTTCTCCCGTTGGGCCACTTATGCAGCCCCTCGAAGTTCTTGCGTGCCAGTAATGTTGTTCCGTAACCTGCTAGCGGGATGGTGATGAAGCGTGCCTTCGGCAGAATGCTCAATACCCGTGAAGCGGAAGAAGCGGCGGGTTTGTCTGGTTTGTTTCGTTTATTTAGTTGAACCAGCAAAACCAAAGAAACCAAATGAACCAAACAAACCCTGTGCCAACGTGTAAATTAGGAACCAGCTGACTATGTCGCCAGAACCGACCAACGAGCCGGAGCGCCGCGAGCCTGAGGAAGACTCCGGGGGCGATAACCAGATGCGTGTCGCCGGGATGATTGTGGGCACTGCCCTCATTTTCATCGGCTTCCTGGATATATTTCTCTCGATCAGCGGGGGATTCGAAATCGACGTCATTCCCTTCTTGATTTATTTCGCCGGAGTCGCCGTGTGGGCGAATGCGGTTGTCGAAAACTTGACCATCCGGTACAGCCTCATCGGCGGAGCCCTCGTCCTTGCAGCCGTCTTCTACCAATATGGGGAAGTCCTCTTCTGGCACAAGCAAGTGTTGTTTTGGTCCACCGTGGTTGTCGTCATGTATTTCATGTTCAACGAACCAAAGAAACGCTCCTAACAAGACTGGT
>JANOJM010000265.1:0-7789 GCA_031418735.1 Nitrospiraceae bacterium
GGCGGCGCGAGGAGCGTCTGAGCTAACACGACGGAGTGAGAGAAACCGATGACACAGGCAACGAGAAAGAAGAAGTGCGCCACCGCACTCCCCTTACCCCTAACCCCTACCCCCTTACGCTTCACCTCTACCCCCTTACCCCTTACCCCTTACGTCCCCTAGGCCCCTTCAATCAGTTCAATATTCGTACGCGGGATCATGGTCCTGCTGCCGTCGCCAAAGCGGACTTCCAACACGCGTACCTCACTCTCGGTCGGGATCTTCTGGAGATCTGACGGCAGACTCGCCACTTCGCCGATCTTGCCGAACAACGGGTCTCGAATGATACGAACCTGGTCGCCGATTCTGATGCCGTCTCGCTGCGGGGCAATGTCCGCGCCATGCCCGTCCGCTACGCCTTTTGGAATGATAATCTCCGGACGGATGACACCGGCACGAATTTGCGTGGCCCCTGATATCGAAGCCGGTTGTCCTGCATGAGCGGAGAGAAGCGTAAAGGTTTTCCCCGCCATGGGGATGGATCCGAACCCTTCGGTGAGAATCAGGGTAAAGCCGACCTGTTCCGTGCCCGTGATGGCCACGCCAAGATCGTAGCCCAGCAATGCGCGCAAATCCTTATCGTGAATGCCGCCGATCACCAAACCCGCAACCCCTACTTCCTTCGCGCGAGCCAATGCGTCCGTAGAGACGAAGGAACCGCCCACGACGACTTTGCCTTTCATGTCTGCGGTCAGGTGGCGGGGCGTGAGCTCTTCGTTCGGTGACGACACTGCGATCACAATCTCGCCCCTGGTTTCACCACCGATGCCGAAGATGCCCTGCACCAGACTGCAATCCGTTTCGACCACGACGCCCTGCTGCGGAATCACTTCGACAATCCGCCCGTCCACATAGCCCAGTAACTCCAGCACGCGCGGCGGTTCACGCAACAACACCTGCCCCGTGACCGTAGAGAAGGACTCCACGACGCCGGTCACAGGTGAGCGGACTTCCGTCTTCAGCCACTTGATGAGCGGCTTGTTCTCGGCCAGGATCTCATCCTTCTTCACCGGATCGCCGGCCTTCTTGATCAAATATTCGTGAATCTCATCCGGCGCCACGCCCAGCTGATTGGCAAGATTCAGCGGATAGACCTTCCCGGGCAGTTCGGCACGGGCCACCGCTTGATTCGCACGCACCACTTCCCCAGTCGTGACCAGCACGTTGCCAGGCAGCGACAACATCCGCCGACGGCGAACCATTGCCTGCTCTGTGACGGTTAAGCCTGGGGTATAAGAATGGGCCATATAAAACCTTTGGCTAGAGGTACGAGGCTAGGGGCTAGAGGGAAATCTGACCCATCGCCTCTGGCCTCTCGCCCCTCGCCTATGCCGTCGGGTACAGCCCGACTGCGTTGAACCATTTCGTGAGCGCTGCGACTCTGGCCGCGTGATCGGTCGGCAGCTGCAACGGGCGTCCGCGCCCATCGAGCAAGAGTCCCACCACACCACCTTGCACCTCTCGCGTGATCGACACTCCAGCCCCTGCGCCAAGATTCACCTGTTTCACCGGTTGAATGGCGATCGAGGCCTTTTGATCGCCGGCTAAGGGAACCAGTCGCAAGTCACCGAATGCGAGTGTCCCTTTGTCGATTCGCCCATCGGCAAACGTGATGACATAATCCGCGCACCGTTCCCCGTCCTTCCCCTGCCCGATCGGCGCAACACAGGTTCCCAGGTACACCATGCAGTCGCGGACGAAGACATCGGTCGCCGCCTTCTCGTCAATCGTCGAGAGCACACCGAGATGTGGCATCATGAAGATACTATCTACCGAGAGCCTTGTGATCCCCAGCGGTTCATAGGCATCCACCATCATCAGCATCGATTGCACACGGCGCGGCGCATGGGACAGAATCCCACCGCTCCCGACAATCAAATCCAGCTTGAGCATGTCGATGAGTGTCTTGCCGGACTGTTGCTGCTCGAACACATCGGAGATCGTGCGTTCTTGTTGTATGCCCTTGAGAGCTGTCGCGAGGGATTTATGATGGATCAAAGCGAGCCGGAGCGCCTCGCGGGCAATTGCATGTTCGATCTGCAACTCGTCCAGCGTCTGCGGAATCGTCGTTGGCCGGATCATCTTGTTCTTGATCCGGTTGCGGAGCGTCTGCTCCTCGATCGTGAATGGCACCCACCGCATGATATTGGCGAGCCCTGCTTCCGCCAGCACATTGGAAATACTGTACGACATCCCGAGATTCGCACTGACGGTTCGATTGAAGAGTCCCTCGAAGACCGAGAACACGTCCGTGGTCGCGCCACCGATATCCACCCCGATCAAGTTCAGATGTTCCCGCTTGGCGATTGTTTCCATGATGACGCCGACCGCCGCCGGCGTCGGCATGATCGGCGCACCGGCCATCTCGATCAGTTTCTTGTAGCCCGGCGCCTGCTGCATGACATGTTCGAGAAACAAGTCATGGATCTTGTTCCGCGCCGGCGCGAGATTCTCCCGTTCCAACACCGGACGAATGTTATCGGTCAGCACCAACGCGGCTTTCTCGCCCAGGATCTTCTTCACTTGCGGCTGCGCGTCTTTGTTACCCGCATAGATCAACGGGAGCTTGTAGGTCGCCCCAAACCGGGGACGGGGCTCCGCTGCCGAAATGTACTCGGCCATTTCAACCACATGGGTGACCGCACCCCCGTCCGTCCCGCCGGACATCAGGATCATGTCCGGTCGCATCGTCCTGATACGCTCGATCTTTTCATGCGGCAACCGGCCGTCGTTCGACGCCAGCACGTCAATGACAATCGCGCCGGCCCCCAGCGCGGCCCGTTGCGCGCTTTCTCCCGTCATGTTTTGCACGACCCCGGTCACCATCATTTGCAACCCGCCACCCGCGCTGCTGGTGGAGATGTAGATGTCGACGCCGGTCTTCGCATCGCGACAGGGCGTGATGATCTTGTCGCCGTCGAGGATTTTCCGGCCGGAAAGTTCTTCAATTTCCGCGATCGCATTCAGCACCCCGCGCGTCACATCTTCGAACGGCGCTTCCACCGTCGTCGGCGCTTCACCGCGATAGGTTTGCCGGTATTCGTCGCCGACCTTCTCGATGAGAATGGCTTTGGTCGTGGTGCTGCCACAGTCGGTAGCGACGATGACGTTGAGAGGATGGGTGCTCTTGCCCGATTCTTGAGCAGTCATCAGCAACCCGCCCGGAGAGGACTGCGTCGTTCGTAAAGCGTGAAGCGTGAAGCGTCCAGACTCCGGAGCACAACTCGCTCCACGAAAGACGTTTCACGGCGATACGTCATTGAGCAGAGGCTCCTGGAGGAGTCAGGGGAAGAACTTGGAGAGAAGGTTGGGGAGCAGACTTCGTTTCAATGATGGCGATGAGACAAGAGATCGTATCGCGACGTTCAAGCAACCGAGCCACTTGCTCGACTTCTTTAGCTTGAAAGGCCCATTCAACGATTGGAGTCAGAAAATACAGCGCCTGGCTGCCGAGGAAATTCATGGGGCCAAGAGATTCCAGGAAAACCGTGGCAGGAGCTGCCATTCCCCGTTTCACCACCGCATCAGCAACCCGTTCAAGTAACGCAACGTCTTCAGCCGTGAACAGCGCTGGCCCGGATTTGGTCGAAAAGGCATGGGAAAGTTCCGCGCGAACCTTCTCCCACTTTTCCGCCACTGATGCCTTGGAGAAAGAAGTCATAACTGTGTGGAAAGGCAGTCAAAATCAACTATCGAGCGGCATTATATGGAGAGGGGTGGGGAGGAGTCAAATTGATGCAACGATGCCAGGCCGGTCATCTTCTCCCAACTTGCGGGTGAACAGTTCCAGCGCTATGCCATAACTAATTTGAGCCGAAACCGGATCGTAGCGAGGACCTTCATCGCGAAGAAAGGCGTGCGCGTTGTTGAACTCATGCCACTGGAAATGCACACCGGCATCACTCAGAGCGTTGTAGATCAGCGCCCGCCCCTCGCGGGGAATATGTGGATCCTGCCTGCCCCAGATCATCAGCAGCTCGCCCGTGATCTCGCTGATTCGGTCTAAACTGTTCTCGTGCATCCCCTCGCCTAGGCTGCGCTTGTGGATATCGGTTGCGTAAAAACAGGTGGCGGCCAGCACGTCGGGCTGCATCGCCGCACGAAAGGCCAAATGCCCGCCAATGCAAATCCCCATAACACCCAGCTTGCCTGTACAGTGTGATGAGTCCTTGAGAAAATCCAGCGCCGCACGCGCGTCGCCGTCATAGCTCGATAATGTCTTGGTGGTCTTATGCCGGTTGCCGCGCTCGGCGCCGGCTTCGTCGTAGGCCAGAACCGTGCCGGGCGGTTCCAGTTCGTGGTAAATCTCTGGAACTGCCACCACAAATCCATGGCTCGCCAACATCGCCGCGGTGCGCCGGATCGGCCCCGTCACTTGAAAGATCTCCGAGAACAGGACCAGGCCTGGATACCGCCCCCTAGCCATTGGCCGAAAGAGATACGTACGCATGAGCCCCGTGGGAGTGTGGACATCAGCTGATTCGGTATCATTGATGATCATGCCGTTCTCCGAATGCGCTAACCGTCTCGATCTTTCAGTATCCCCGCCCGGTGCTGCCACCGCGCCCCATCCGATCCAGCGGCAGCGCTTCGTATCGTGTCTTCATGTCAGGATGCTCGTTGAGATAGCTCTTGACCGCCGCATCATCGGCGAAGACTTCCGGACTGCGCTTTCGATATTCCTCGACCGTCAAATCGTATTTTGCCAGCAGCTTGCCAAGTTTCGTGTGGATGTCCGCGCCCATGTCCTTCATCTGATCTGCCGACGGGCGTTGCCCATCTTTGAACATCCCTCCACCCTGAAAGTAGTTCGTCATCATCTCGCCGATCTCGACGCGGGCCTTCACGAACTTTTCCACTTCAGCCGGTTCTGCTGCAAGACCAGCCACTGAGAACAATAGAACCCCCAACGAGATTCCAATGATATTACGAGCCAGATTCATGGATATGGACTCCTTGTAAAAATAAGATAAGAAATTCGTTCTGCGGAACACCGCCCATCATAGCATCTACGAGGAGGTTACGGTTGAGGTTTAGGCTGAGCACCGCTCAATTCGACTCGGCATCTTTTCGACCCTCAACCTCGGCCTTAGCCTTGGCCACTCCTTAAACAACTGGTTTGTTTTGTTGATCTCGTGGATTTGGTTTATCTGGTTAGTTTTGTTCTGCAAAAAACCAAACAGACCAGACAAACCAAACAACAATCTTATGATGAAGGTTCGCGAATCTTAGGTTTTAGTAGAACTGTTTCTGCTAGGATGACGGTGCTTGATTGACCTGCGACTTCGATAGAAAGGACGCTTAGCATGAACGCAACAAAACTCATTGCCGCGATTATTGTGATTGCTCTGATCGGGCTCCCGAGCCTCTCCTTTGCCAGAGCGCGAGGTGGAGGATATGGCGGCGGATATTCCAGCGGTTCACGGAGCAGTGGCGCCCCAGGGAGCATGGGCAGCCGTGGATCACGTACCTATGAGCAGAACGGCGCGAAGCCGATTGAACAGTCGGTCACTCCGAAGCCATCCTCGGCTACGCCACCGTCAGCGGCCAGCAGCCAGGCTCCCATGGCCCAGCCGGCGCCTGCCGGACAGCCCTCGTTTATGCAGCGCAATCCTCTGTTGGCTGGTCTCGCAGCCGGTGTCGCCGGATCATATATCGGCCATTTACTGTTCGGAGCGACAGACAGCAGCGCGAACACCACCAATGCCGGTGAGCAGGTTGGCGAGGCCGCCACGGCCAGCACAACCGCCGGGACTTCCAGCTCCACCGGAATACTCCTTATTCTTATGCTCTTGGGAGCCGGGGCATTCTTTTATTTTTTGAAAGTGCGGAGACCCGTCCCTGACTTTTCAGGAACCACGCGGAGCAGCGCCGTCAGTAGCAGTCTGTTAACAGAGCCTTCCGCCACGACCCTCCGGACCACCGCAGTGGTCAGCGAAGTCACCTCCGCTGACAAGACGGCCTTTCAACAGCTGCTGACCGATATTCAAACGGCCTGGAGCAGCCAAGATCTGGCCGGATTACGACGGTCTGTCACACCTGAAATGCTGTCGTATTTCAGCACTGCTTTGGCCGAACAGACGAGTCTCGACATCGCCAATCATGTAGAGGATGTGGTGCTCTTACAGGCGGACGTCCGGGAAACCTGGATTGAAGACACGACGCACTACGCGACGATCGGGCTTCGTTGGGCTGCCCGCGACTACACCGTATCCTTGACAAAGAAGCGAGGAGAACCAGGCTATCTTGTCGAAGGCAGCGAAGAAACGCCGGTCGAGTCCAGCGAGGTATGGACCTTCATGCGATACCAGAATGGGAAGTGGTTGCTCTCGGCGATTCAGCAATAAGGGGGGGGATGGAGGCTGATGATCTTCTGTGCTCGCGCAACGCGCGGCCTGGGGGTAGACGCGGCGTCTTGGCGCCGCGAGGGTGGGCGGGTAAGAACAGAGTCAGGCCCTCGTTGGACGCGCGCAGTAGAAAATCATTCAGCCCCCATCCCTAACGAACCAACGATCTGGATTGAAGAGATAGCCGTACCCTCGCTCGACCGCCGCAGTAAGACCAGCTTCAGTACCATTCCAAGCGAACCACATAGACGAGCAGAGCGGCCAAGTTCTGGTTCAACCAAATAAACCAAACAAACCAAAAAACGGTCTTCTCATCACCCTGTTAGGAAAAGATCGATCGCCAGATGGAGACGGCCCACTCCTTGAGCATAGACAGCCAATCATCTTCAACTGGTTCGTAAGGCTGCTTGTTCGTCGACGGCATCTTCGGATTGTTCGCGTTCGGATCTGCAGATGCTGCCGGTGCCGTCACTATCGGCTTGGGAATGGAATCTGTTTGAGCTGGAGCTTGTGTTGATGGAGCAAGGGCTCTCTCGGCCTGTTGGTTTGAGCGTTCGAGAGATGTGGATAGTGGCGCGGTGAGGCCGTCTGCCTCACCGAGTTTAGATTTATACATCTCAACGGTTGCTTGCAACTCAGGCTGTTCCTCCTTTGCACGTTGGAGGGCATACCGCAGCTTGTTTTGTTGAGCGGTCAGCTGATTGATCGCGCCACTGAGCCTGCTTATCTGCTCTTGCGAAAGCTGTTGCTCGGTTTCCACCTGCTGTTTGGCGTGCAGGAGTGCGAATACGGATGTCTCTGTTTCCCTAGCGAGGACAACCTTTTGTTGTTCGAGCTCTCTGACTCGTTCGATGAGCAGCTGAGATTTAGCTCTTGTGCTGTACAGTTCGACATTTGTCGCCTCGAGGCTCGCGATAGCGGCTTCGTAAGTGGTCCGAGTTACACAGGAGCCGGTGGTGAGGGTGACGAGAAAGAGCATCCCCACTGTTACAATGTGGGCCTTCTTGCCCCGCCTCGTTGTGTTGTTCTCCATACGATTGCTCAGAAGGCTGCGTCCTCAATAACTTCGACGTCGTGTTGCCGCGAAGAATACCTGATTATTCAGAGGAAATCACTCAGCCTTTTCAGGTGAACCTTATCTCGATGGGCAAAAATTTGACTGAACCGGGTATCTGCCGTATGGGTCGCTATAGCAAACCTGTCTGTGATACAGTGCTGTACGCTTACTAAGCCTTACTCCATAACGGATTACAGGGAGAGATCATGACCACGAACACGGTGAAGCCCATGAAGCCCGCGCAGCCACGAACAGCCTCAGCCTGGGTCCGCATTCCTGATGGCACGAAGGTCAAGCATCGGCATGAGGGGCACGTCGGATTCATCGATGGGCTCACCGAGATCGT
>JANOJM010000266.1:0-4267 GCA_031418735.1 Nitrospiraceae bacterium
CGGAGCCGAAGTTCGTGGACGGAGCGAAATACGACTGGGTGAATTATTCGCGAAAGTTCAGCCGGAAGATTTTCTCAAGTATGGCTTGATTCCGGAGTTCGTCGGTCGGCTGCCGGTTGTCGCGACCTTGGATGAGCTGGATGAACGCGCCCTTATTCGAATCTTGACCGAGCCAAGAAACGCGCTCACGAAACAGTATGAGAAATTGCTTTCCTTTGAGAAGGTGAAGCTCAAGTTCACGGAAGGCGCGCTCGGGGCGATCGCGCGGAAAGCGTTTCTCCAGAAAACCGGGGCGCGAGGTTTGCGCGCCATCCTCGAAGATGTGATGCTGGATGTGATGTATGATGCCCCCTCTCAGAAGCAGATTAAGGAGGTTCTCATCACCGAAGATGCCATCCTCGGCAAGCACGCTCCCATCCGAATCTTTGAACAAGACAAGGATGTGAAGACTGCCTAAGTCATTATAACTGTAGACATTTTTACTCTCACAACGAGTCCTCTACTCAGAATCCTCCAGGCCAGGATCGCCCTGGCCTGGACGTCCCCCCACAACCTCCATTCTGGAATACTCCTTGCTTTCTCTTCCTTTGGAGCCTTGACGCTCCTCATAGCTCTACGCTTTCCCTCGACAAGAGGAAATGCTGCGCTATACTTGCGCTACAGATTGAACGTGGAGGACCTGTGAGATATCCCGTGTCTTCAAGCCTTCGACACAAGGGGAAGGCTCTTGACCTTGATGCAAACCGTGAATTGATCACCCTCTTGGGGATCAACGGCGAGCCTATGGGCAACCTGTCCTGGGACTTCGTCATCGATCAGATTCTGGCCTACCGTAAGCCCCAGGCGAGCCGGGAAACCAGAAATGAGCCGCGCGTGACACTCACCTTCCGTGTCAAATACACAACCCCGGAAGGTCAGCAGCTTGAAAGTCGCGCAGGAGGTATCGGCGGAGGCGGCCTCTTTATCGAAAGCCTGAACCCGCTACCGATCGGCACCACGCTCGCTCTTGAATTTTCGCTACCGGAGGAGCCGGCGAAATGGTTGCCGGCGAAGGGGCTCGTCGCGTGGGTCTGCCCTAAAGCAGACCAATATACATTTAGCCCAGGCATGGGAGTGCGCTTCACGGAGATTGACCAGGAAATCCGTAACCGCGTGCTAGAACTGGTGAAGTCTCTCCAGACTGTTGAATCGCCGGCCTAGTCACTATGCATCTGCCGCTGAATCATCCCGCACTCAATACTACATGGAACTGAGCATGAAACTTCCTGTGATCACGACGGAAAACCATGAAGGCAAAGTCCTTGAGATAAATGCCGACCAGGAAGTGCTCACCCTTCATAGCGCTACGGGAAAACTGCTCGGCGCCCTATCGTGGGGAGCAGTCATAGAACAAATTCTTGCCACCGACGATGACGTGCGATTCGCCCATGCTCGCTCTCATCCGAGAGCCCCACTCGCCATGAAGGTTCGCTGCACGACCCCGGAAGGCAAACAGTTCGACAGCTTAACCGGCGGCATCGGCGCAGGCGGCCTGTTCATCGAAAGTAGCACCCCGCTGCCTCCTGGGACCGAACTATCCATCGAGTTTTCACTGCCCGATCGTCCTTGGGAGAAATACAAGGCTAAAGCGAAGGTCGCCTGGACCCGTAACAAGCCTGAAAGGAATTTGCTTTTCCCCGGAATGGGCGTCAAGTTTACCGATATCGACGAAAAAGCCCGCATTGAGCTGGTCGACCTCGTCGATGCGTTAAATCGTTCACGTGTGCCGGTTTAACTACTCTGTTTCGCCCAGCGACGTACCCCACTGTCAGGATCCTTCGCGATCGCCGATTCAAGCGCAGCCCTCGAATCAGGGTCACTGAGTAATCCCAACCGATAGGCCGCTTCTGCCCGCACCCCAGGCGCAGAATCTTCAGCTAACCGCTCTCTGAGCCAAGGAGAGACCGCCGCCCCTCCCCACTCACCCACCGCTGCCACAAGGCCCTGACGAACCTCCGCATCGGAATCACGCCCTGCTGCGACAAGCGCGGGAATCGATTGGCTTGCATCGATTTGCAGCAATGCCTGCACCGCCGCTTTCCTAATCGTTGCATCCGAAGATCTCAGTAACCCTACGACAGGCTGGAGCAGTCGAATACCTGGCTCGATTTCGCCGATTGCCACAACCGCTGCCTGCCGAACCGATTCGACAGGATCCTCCAGTGCCTGCGTCAAGAGGGCAACAACTCCCTCGGTAGCTGTAGGTTTCAAGCGCCCCATGGCCAGTACCGACGCTTCGCGGACTATTGCTGCCGGGTCGTGCTTGAGGGAGAGAATGGAGTCCACGGCTCGCGGGTCGCCGATCTTGCCCAGAGACTCTACCGCAACCCGCCGCACCTCAGGCGCCTCATCACGAAGCAATTCCAGCATGAGAGAGAACGTGCGTTCCCTCGATGAAGGCGGAGAATCCTGGACGCAACCGGCAAGCGAGAGGACTGACAGGAGAACGACAAACCAGATGGTGCGAGAGGACACTAAACCCCGGTTCACGCTTGCTTAGGAGGTTCTTCGTGTAAGGCGGGTAGCTCTTTGACTGCTTCGATGGATTGCTGAAATTCCTTCTGGGCAGAATCCATCTCGGCTTGGATTGTCCGTATCTCAGGTTCAACCGAATTGCGGACATCGGCAACCGCATGCTTGAACGTCCGCAACGCGTCCCCCAGTCCTTCTCCCAAACTCTGCATATCCCCTGGGGAAATGCCCATCGGCTGTGCAGCCTTTGTCTTCATCGCCGCCTGCTGTGACTGCACACGGGCCACGGCATCCTTGTTGACAATGGCTGATGGGCGCTTCGCGGCTGGTTTTGCCTGGGCACCCGCGGGAAGAGGCGGGTACTGTGCCTTCATCATCGGCGCAGGAGCAGCGGCGCGGTCTTCCATCGTGGGAGGCTGCTGGCCCTGCCCCGCCGATTGGGTAGTTGTGGAAGTCATTGGCGAAGCCGGTTGTGGTGGAGCCGCCATTTTATACATCAAGGCGGCGGTAGTTCCGGGAGTCGCCTCCGGTCCAGGTATATAGGGGGTTCCAGGCTTCGGAGTGGCAGAGGCAGGTGTAACTACCGGTGCCGGCGCTGCCTGGATCGTTGATTGGGCCTGCATAGGCGCCGGTTGATTTACTTCGGGCGGTGTTGCATCCGGCGAGGGGATATCGTTGACTTCTTTCTTGAACCCTCTGAGCGCTTTACCGATGCCTTCACCGATTTGCGGAAGTTTCCCCGCCCCGAAAATGATGAGGACAATGACGAGGATAATGATGAGTTCCGAGATCCCCATGGTACCGAACATGGCGTGAGTCCTTTTCCCTAGCTCCAGTCAATCCCAATGGGCCTGCCTTACTGAGAATCGAATCAACTCTATAGGCCAGTAGGAGGCACTGTCAAGAAAGGGGCAGGGGCTAGAAAATGGAGATGATCTCATTTTGCAAGGGCAAACCAAACACCAACGCTTCGCGCTCGGCGATGTAGACATCCAATTCACTTCTGATCCCAAATTCGCCTGGCAGGTAGATTCCCGGCTCGATGGAAAAGCAGGTTCTCGGCATCAGACGGCGGGTGTCCTGCGTCTCCAAACCATCGATGTTGGCGCCGTTGCCATGAACCTCTTCGCCGATCGAATGACCAGTGCGATGGACGAACTGATCGCCATAACCAGCACGTTGGATGACCTGCCGACAGGTGTCGTCGACCTCCCAGCCGAATGGGCGATGGCCGGCAGCTATTTCAGTCCGAACGAAGGCCAAGGCCGCATCCCGCCCCTGCCGGACCAAGTCGAAGATCTCGCGATGTTTCAGCGGCACTGTCCGTCCGACATAACCGGTCCAGGTAATATCGGCATAGACCGAACCGGCCTCCGCTCGTTTGGCCCAGAGATCGATTAAGAGCAACGCATCGCGGAGGACATCGGCAGACCCAATCTCTGCCGGACCATAATGGGGATCGGCACTGTGGGCATTGACCGCGGCAATCGGTGCACTCGACGTCACCATTCCGGCCTCGCCGATACGAGCCAGAATAAATTGCTGCACTCCATACTCCTTGAGGTTCCGCCCTTGCGTGACCGCCTCATGAACATGGTTGAATGTTTCGTCAACGATGCGCCGAAGCGCCGCGGCGGCAAACTGATGCGATTCGAGTTGACGATCCGTCCAACGCGCTTCAAACGTCTGAATCAAATCCGCTGAACTGACCACCTCGACGCCGTAACTTCTGATCAATTCGATCGTGCCGGCATCC
>JANOJM010000267.1:0-4251 GCA_031418735.1 Nitrospiraceae bacterium
CACGGATCGCACGTCCCGCTGATCGTCGATCCTAGGCCCACGGTGCGCGACAATATTTCTGCGCACGGCTGAAAAACTTGAAGAAAAGAACCGGACAGATCATGTGCTCCATACACCGGACAAGTTAACTTGCTATCTACACAGGATCGGAAGGAGAGTAGTACGACGATTCGAATGGTGTATTAACGGGCTCGACTAGCGGGCCGGGCGAGAAAGGCGCGATGTGTAGCCTCGGTTAATGACGTGAATCGTGAAACGTCAATTCACGTTTCACGCTTCCTGTCGCGCCGTTAGGCCGATTCGTAAATGCGTGGAACTCGAGAGCCTATCCCGCAGAGGACTTCATAGGGGATCGTGTCGATCCAGCCTGCCACTTCGTCCGCCCAGATCGATTCCTCTCCCTGCTGTCCAATCAGGGTGACGGTCTCACCGACTTCTACCGGCGCGAGGTCGGTGACATCCACCATGATCATATCCATGCAGACTAGACCGACGATTGGGACGCGACGGCCCTGAATCAAGACCGATCCACGATGGGAGAGCCGCCGGCTATAGCCGTCGGCATAGCCGATCGGCAGTACCGCAATGCGGGTCTGTCGTTTTGCGACGAATGTCCTGTTGTAGCTGACAGAGGACCCCAGTGGAATGGTCCGCAATTGGGCGACCGTGGTGTGAAGTGAGAGGACTGGCCTGAGGTCTGGATCTGGGATTGTAGCGGGCAGGGTGTGATACCCGTACAGCATAATGCCGGGGCGCACGATGGAAAAATGCGTGTCGGGAAATCTGACGATGGCGGCACTGTTTGCCGCATGCACCAATGGGAGGGGGAGTCCTCGCTGCCTAATCTGTTCCAGCATGGCTTGAAAGGTGGCGAGTTGCCGTTCCGTAAAGGCACTGTCTGTTCCATCTGCATCGGCCTGGTGGGTCATCAGGCCCTCAACTTTGAGGGAGCTGTGCAAGAGAGGGTTGTCGAGGACTGCAAGCAGCTCTTCTGGAGAAAATCCTAACCGGCCCATCCCGGTTTCGACCTTGAGTTGAATCGGGTAGGGAGCTTGATGTGAATGTGCCGCCTTGGCCAAGGCGGGAAGGATTCGCCCATCGCTGACCACCGGGGTCAGCCGGTGAGTAATCAGGTCGGGGACTTGTTCCTCAAAGAGCGCTCCTAGAACGACTATCGAGGCTGTGAGACCGGCCAGGCGAAGTTCGATACCTTCGTCGATGGAGGCTACGGCAAACTGGTCGATGCCCTGCTTGGCAAGCGATTGAGCAATTTCCACAGCCCCATGTCCGTATGCATTGGCCTTGACGATTGCCATGACCTCGCAGCCAGGAGACAGGTAGCGCTTGATGCGAGAGAGATTATGGGCAAGTGCCGCGAGATTGACGATGGCGTAGGTGGGTAACAAGGTCGAAATGGAGGTCACACTTCCATGATTTCTTGTTCTTTTTTCTTTACCACGTCATCGTTTTTTTGAATGTACTGGTCTGTCAACTTCTGGGTGTCGGCTTCGGATTTTCGCAGTTCGTCTTCCGTGAGCTTGCCATCCTTTTGCAGTTTCTTCAACTCTTCGTTGGCATCTCGACGAAACCCTCGTATGACGACTTTCGTATCTTCGCCGTGTTTTTTGCAAATCTTGCTGAGTTCTTTGCGCCGTTCTTCGGTGAGCGGCGGAAGGGGAAGGCGAATGAGTTTTCCATCGTTGGACGGAGTGAGGCCGAGGCCCGATCCTGCCAGGGCTTTTTCGATTTCCTTAATCAACGCAGGTTCCCAGGGCTGGATGGTGATAAGGCGGGCCTCCGGAGTTGAAATACTGGCGACCTGTTTCAGTGGGGTCATCGTGCCATAGTAGTCGACCCGCACGCCGTCGAAGAGGGCAACAGACGCCCGTCCTGTCCGCAAGCCGGACAAATCCCGCTTGAGATGTTCCAGTGCGGATTCCATCTTTTCAGTGACCTTTTGTTGTATGGCAGCAGGATTCGACATGAGAGACTCCCCGGAATGTCAGCGGCGATCGGGGGTGACAATGGTTCCGATCGCTTCGCCGGTGGCGACGCGTTTGAAGTTGCCTTGTTCTTTTAGGTTGAACACGATGAGCGGAAGGTTGTTATCCATGCAGAGACTGATGGCTGTGGCGTCCATCACTTTCAAATTCTGATTCAAGATCGCGAGAAAGGAGATGGTCTGATATTTTTTGGCGGTAGGATTCTTCACGGGGTCGGCATCGTAGATGCCGTCGACCTTGGTCCCTTTCATGATGACCTGGGCGCCGATCTCCATCGCCCTGAGCGCTGCTGCGGTATCGGTTGAGAAGTAGGGATTTCCTGTGCCGCCCGCGAAGATGACGACGCGTTTTTTCTCAAGATGGCGAATGGCACGCCGGCGGATATACCCCTCAGCGAGTTGGCGCATTTCGATCGCGGACTGGACTCGCGTGATAATGCCGATCCGCTCCAGCGCGTTTTGCAAGGCTAAGGCATTGAGCACGGTGGCGAGCATTCCCATGTAGTCGGCGGACGCGCGTTCCATGCCGGATGCGCTGGCGGCAATACCGCGGAAAATATTGCCGCCGCCGATGACCACGGCGACTTCGATGTCGAGAGCCACGACAGAAGCGATTTCCGAAGCGAGGCCTTCAAGGATGGATGGCTGAATGCCGTAACCCTGCTCACCGGCCAACATCTCTCCGCTCACTTTGAGGAGGATGCGCCGATAGTTGGCAGAGCTCATGCTTCGCCTAATTGGTACCGTGTAAAGCGGCGAATGTTCATGTTCTCACCGATTTTTGCAATCTTCAGCGCAAGGAGATCCTTAATGGTGACGGCAGGATCCTTGACGAAAGACTGCTCAATCAAGCAGCTTTCCTGAATGAACTTTTCCAGCTTGCCTTCGACAATTTTCGGCCATGCAGCAGGGGGTTTGCCCATTTCTTTGGCCTGTCCCTCATAAATCGATCGTTCTTTCTCGATGAGCGAAGCGGGAATTTCCTCCCGCTTGACATAGGAGGGCTTCCCGGCAGCGACCTGGAGGGCCAGATCGTTGACGAACGATTTAAACTCTTCATTACGGGCCACGAAGTCGGTTTCACAGTTGACCTCGATGAGCACGCCGATTTTTCCGCCCATGTGGATATAGGCATGTACGAGACCTTGGTTGGTTTCGCGGCCGGACTTTTTCAGCGCGGCGGCCAAGCCTTTTTGGCGCAGATAGTCGATGGCCTTCTCCATATCGTCGCTATTCTCGGTGAGCGCTTTCTGGCAATCGAGGATGCCAGCACCGGTTTTTTCTCTCAGTTCTTTGACTAGCTGACTTGATCCAGCCATACGTGACGGTCCTTCTTGATCAACAGTGAGTAATGTTGTCGAAGCCTGCGATGTCCGGCGCTATAAAGCAGCCGGGGCGCTCGCCAAGCTGACGGCCGCGGCCTTGTCTCCTACTGGGGGAACGGGTTTGAACTCCGCTTCGTCGCGCTGTGTCCTCAAATGAGCGCCTTCAATGCAGGCGTTGGCAATAAGAGAGGTGATGAGCTTGATGGAGCGGATCGCATCGTCGTTTCCAGGGATCGGGTAAGTGATATGGTCCGGATCGCAGTTCGAGTCCAGGATCGCGATCATTGGAATCTCCAACCGCTTCGCTTCCTGCACGGCCAGGTGTTCGATACGGGTATCGAGGACGAAGACGGCTCCCGGGACGCCGCGCATGTCCTTAATGCCGCTCAGATACTTCTGGAGCTTGACGATCTCTTTCTGCATTTTCATGATTTCTTTTTTCTTCAGGCCGTATTGGCTGGGGTCCGCCAGCTTGAGCTCCATCTTCTTCATCTTATCGATGCTCTTTCGGATGGTCTGGAAGTTCGTGAGCATTCCGCCGAGCCAGCGCTGGTTGACGAAGAACATGTTGGCGCGCAAGGCCTCTTCCTGAAGGATCTCAGCGGCTTGCCGCTTGGTTCCGACAAACAGCACCGTTTGGCCGGCGGCCACGGTGTCACGGACGAAGGCATAGGCTTGCTCCATCCGGGCCAATGTTTGCTGAAGATCGATGATGTAGATGCCGTTACGTTCCCCAAAGAGGAACTTCTTCATCTTTGGGTTCCACCGGTTCGTCTGGTGCCCGAAATGGACTCCTGCTTCTAACAGTTCCTTGATCGAAACCACTCCCATGCCTTCACCTCCCCTCAAGACTTGCAGAGCGCCTACTGACGCAGGCGAGGGGGACTGGCCCCCTTATTCTCAAGTCGAGCGACGTCCGTGACG
>JANOJM010000268.1:0-8744 GCA_031418735.1 Nitrospiraceae bacterium
CTGTAATTGTCGCAGCTCTTGTTCATATAGCAGCGTCTTGCGCACCTCCTCAATGTCGACGGCTTTATTTTCGAGCAGTTGGATAAAACCTTTTCTTGTGTTGATCCTTCGGAGATCATCCTCGGTCAAGACCCTGCCCAGCTCACCGATACGCCCCAGTCCCTGTCCGACAGATCCACTGCGCGGCAGTCGATAGCCGTCCCCTTCCCGCGGAACCATCGTTGGAATGGTCTCCAGCTCATTGCGCTCGTCGATGTCTGCCTCATCCCGCCGGCCAGCTCGGCCTTTTGACTTCCCGGTCGGTTCGCCATCGGTTGCCATACAGAGATCCCTTTCTTCACCGCGAAATCAAAATGCCACGTTGCGATCACGTTCGGCGACTGCCTTGATATAGTCGGGCATGCCCTTGATCGTCGCGCCAGAAACAAGATCTCCCACGCCGATCTGCCGCGCTACGGCGCAAGCCCCGCAGACCCAGATGGGAATATTCGCGGCTAGCACGGCTGCCAACAGATCTTTCAGCGGCGTCAGATTCACCCCAGTCACATGATCGGCAGTACCTTTGCGCCCGAGCGTCACCGCTTCATTCCAAAGCCAGAGCACGACCTCGTGCCCTTGCTCCTTCGCCACTTTCGCTGCCATAAACGGCAGCGTCGCCATCGTGGGATCGTCCGTGCCCCGACTACCTGAAATAATGAATGTCGCCATAATCTGCTCCTTGGACAAACAATCAGCAGTCAGCCATCAGCTTCCGGCTGACTGCAAGTTAGAACCTATCTCAAAATTGAAAGCCAGCACTCCGAAGCAGGCCAACGGCGCGAAGCTCAAGGACATACCTGTATTTTTCCGAGCAATTGGACGATGTATTCATGACCGTGCCTGCACTACAGAGATTGAATCCCATCAAAAATCGAGTTTGAGATAGGCTCAACTCAACGTAAGCCTTTCTCAACAAGCCGTGCTGCTCTCTGGTTATTGTCCCACGACTATTCTGCCACCCATATCGGTGTCTGCCCGATGAAGGGGGCAGTAGAATCGATAGGTCATCATCTCTCCCGCGGTAGCAATCGCATCTCTCACCATCCGATCCCTGTCGATCACGGTCTGCTCAATCCCCTTAGACGGAATGGTAATCCGAACGGGCCTGGTGACCTGAACACCTCCCTCTTCAAGAGACTCAAACAATGCCGGGGCTTCAAACACATGGGTCCGTTCGGTTGGATTCTCAAACCGAAATATCAACGGCTCCCTGAAATCCGTGCTCCGGTGAATGACGATTTCCCCGGGAAGCCAAACCGCTTGCTGATCTTCGGCCTCCTGAGCGACAAACGCGATCTCCTTCGCCCATACGGTAAACGGTATGGCAAGCACTCCGAAGCCAATCACAAACCCAAACCATACACCGACAGCACGAGTGAGGTGTCGCCTGAACCCTTTCATGTGGTGTTTCCTTTACCCACTACACGACCCGCGCAACCTCTCATCCCAGCGCCACCCATCACAAGAACAGGTCCGCCAGTCCCGGCTCAACTTCGGTATGAACTTTCGCCGGCCAGGACCGGAATCCTCACCCTCCCTCTCCTTCGTGCGAAGAAAAACAACCGATTCTACACCTTGGTGGAACACGTTTCAGAGTGTGACCAGGAAGCCACTCATCCACCCCCCATATCCCCACGAGTTTCAATAATAAATACCTCACCTTTCACCTCAGGATGGATGTCGCACCACAGGGCGTGCCGCACACTTTCGGCTCCACCGGTTTGCGGATCGAAGTTTGATGGCGCTGTGGAGAAACGTAGCGTCATCGTCTTTCCCGCATCAATGTGGAAGGACTTGAAGTGTTTTCCTCGCAGCTCTGTCCCGCCCTCTACCTTCACGGGAATGTTTTTGAACAACGTCGACGCTAACCCGTGCGTGACGGAATCCTGGTTTCGAACGACGATGATCGTGTCCTGTGACGGCATCGTGATTCCGACCGTCTCATAGCCATGTTGACGGTCCTTAATGGTGATTTCTACCTTCGAGGGCGGCGCTCCCATCCCCGCGGCTTGTGCGTAGACGACATCATGGCCACCGGCCAATACCGCCCATGCCGCAAGAGCAAAAGGAACGGCGGATACCACCGCTCCGTAACGATTCACTCTCCTCATAGTGTGCCTCCTTTTTGATATATCAACATGCACCCTCCTTACTATCACCTCGCCAAACTCCTGATGTAGTGAACCAGCTGCCACACCTGTTCGTCCGGCAACGAAGCAAACGGCATCATGCCGGTTCCCGGGGAGCCATTTTTGATGATCCAGAACAACTGTCCATCCGGAATCTCGCGCATCATCGTGCCGCACGTGAAGTTGCGCGGCGGCGGCAACAATGCTGCCCCCATGATCCCCTTCCCATCGCCTTGTTCTCCATGGCACATCGCACAAGCAACCGGCTGTGCCGTTTTCAGGAACAACTCTTTACCTGCTTGGATTGAACCAACAGATGACGAAAGCGGATTGGTCTTCGGCAGGAAGTCTTCCGGCGCCTTGGCCGTCTTGCGCGGCTGCACACAGGCACCGCCTTGAGCGCCTCCACCCACAGCGGCAACATCCGGTATTCCCTTGAATGTCCCTTTCAAATAGGCGATCACATCCGCCACGCCCTGTTGACCGATCGTCAAATTCCAATAGGGCATGTTCGGCGATTTGCCTACTGCCGGCCCGCCATGATTGATGACGTTGTAGAGATATTCGATCGGGAGCTTTTCGAATGGAATGTTGGCATGTATCGCCGGTTTTGGTTCCAGACCTGACGCTGCCGGTCCGTCGCCTTTGCCCGTCGCGCCGTGACACTGCGAACAATACTCTTTATAAACCACCTTCCCCCGATCCACGCTGGCCATCTCGAATTCATGGCTCGTCCAGGGCTCGTAATACGTGAAGTCCTTCACGCCCTGCAGCATGAGGAACCCGATCACCGCGCGGAGTTGTGGCTCCGTCGCATCCGCCAAAAACTCGCCGCTGTGCGGCGTGAAGTCTTGCGGATTCTGCCCGAATCGGAAGAGCCAATCCTGATTGTACCGCTGTCCTGCCGTGACGAGCGATGCGCTCTGCGGACCGCCGATGAACTTGCCATTCTCTTCGATCACGTGACAGCCAAGGCAGGCATGGGCTTTAAAAGCCGCCGCACCAAACTTCACGTCGAATTTGGAGACTTTCGAGAGATCGAACGCGCCGATGGTGACGCGCGGATCTTTGTTGTGTTCGGCAAAATAGTCCGCGAGTGCGTTCGCCTCCGACTCCCTGACAATCGGGTGCTTGGACGGAACGGTTGTCAGGTCCCACATATATCCCTTTGCATAGAGCGGAGCCTCCTGACCGATCAACCAACGAATGAGCCACGACCGTTGGTACTTGCTGCCGGCCCACATCAAGTCAGGAGCGTGAAGCTTGAAGCGAGAATCCGGCTGACCTTCCAGCCGGTGACAGTGCACACAGGTCTGCTGGATAATTTCCTTTGCGCGTGCCTGATCGCCGGCGAGCGCCATGTTAGGGGACGACATCAGCCCAAGTAACGTGAGTAATAGGCTTCCAAGCGCCGCCCGAGTTTTCATATTCATGCCGTTACTCTTTTCATCAGGGGTTCTCCTCACGGCGATGGGGGTTGAGTTCGATCGCCACACCGGCTGGCACAGCGAGGGATTGATGAACGGTGCAGCCATGCGCCACTTTGAGGAGCCGCTCGCTTTGTTCAGTCGTGATGCGATGCGGCAAGCGAATGGCCAGCATGATCTGTCCGACCCGATGAGGCTGTTCTGCCATGGTCCATTCCGCTTCGACGCACAATCCTTTGGTTGAGATCTGATGGCGGTCGCAGTAGCGGCCGACGAAGTACCCGACACAACTGGCTAGTGAGCCGACGAACAGTTCGACAGGACTCATGCCTGCATCCTGCCCCCCATCCTCGAGCGGCTGATCGGTCACGATTCGATGCGTGCCGCTCGTGATGTCATGCCGAGTGCCACTATGATATGAGACTATGAGCTTCATATCGCCCTCTTCGATGTCGTTCGTGAATTGTGAGCGCGACGAGCAAAACGTGCACCATTCGAAGTTTTGAGTTCTGAGTTCGAAGTTCTGAGTTTGAAGTTCCGAAAACCTCAAACTCTCCCCCGTCTCGCCTTTCTAATCCGCCTCTAACTCAGAACCCAGAACTCAAAACTCAGAACTTCTTTGCCCGCCTCACCCGTCCCGCTTTTCTCGCAAGTCCCGCAAGTCTCGCGCACTAGTACGGCGCATCATCGGGTTTGCCGCCCTTCGGCCAATCATTCGCTTTGCCGGGAAAATCCGGTCGCGGTTGGGCATTGATATAGGCGGCCACGTCGTAGGCGTCATCATCCGACAGGCTCCAACCCCAACTACGCGGCATATTCGATTTGATGAAGGCGGCGGCCACACTCACCCGCGCCATGCCTGCGCCAATCGTATAAGACTGTGGCCCCCAGACCGGCGGAGCCGCCATCGTCCCCAGGCCATCGAATCCGTGACAGAAGGCGCATTTACCCGTAAACACCTTCCTCCCGTTGTCTGCATCGATTGGGCGCTGTGACTGTATGCGCTGGAGGCCCCGCCAGGATAATGGCGCACCGCTCGGCACTCCTCGCGAGAGCCAGGTGATATAGGCCACAACGGCCTGCAGCTTGGAGCTGTCCGGCGGGAATGCGCGCCCATTTAAGCTCCGCTCCATGCACTCGTTGATGCGATCGACGAGCGTGTTCACTTTCGCGCTGCGGGGACGATACTCGGGATAGACCGATGCAAGGCCCACGAACGAGGCAGCGTTCGGATTGAGTCCGCCGTCGAGATGACAGTTTGTACAGTTGAGGCGATTGCCGACATAGGGTTTGGCATATTGCTGTGTATCGACGACAATCATATAGCCAAGCCGGATCTGTTCACCGCGTTGAGTGCCAGGAATGGTTTCCGGGGAGGGTGGAGAAAATTCCGTGGCCGCAACGCCGGTCTGCTCAGACACCCGAGGCTGCTCGGTCGTTACCAGAGCCTTCTCGCCTGAACAACTTACGAGCAAGACCATCCCGATAATAGTCGGCAACAGCCACATCATAGCTCTCTCTTGTGCCAAGACCGTGCCACTATCACGAGGAAGCGACCTATCCATTATTCTTGTCAAATCATGTGATTAGCCGTCAGATTCCGATCGCTCTGGAGCTAAAAGCCACAGAGCCAACATCGTCATTGTTGCGGGATGCCACAGAAGACTGGCGAGGGGCGAGACGGGTGGGACAGGCAAAGAAGTTCTGGGTTCTGGGTTCTGAGTTAGAGACCGACGGAAAGAACGGGGTAGGCGAGCGTCCGAGGTTCCTTGAACTTCGAACTTCTTGTCGCGCCTGTCTCGATTCACGCTTCACGCGCAAGAGCTTTCCTGTTCAGAACCAGGCCCGCACGCCCAGGACAAATCGAACTTGAGTCGGGCTGCCCCCATCTTCGCGCACAAGAGTCGCGGTCTCGCCGAAGCTTTTGTCCAGGGAGATCCCGGCATAGGGCGCAAACTCACGTTGGATTTCATAACGGAGCCGTACCCCGAATTCGAGGTTGTTGAGGCCCGATCCGGTCGTAAATCGCTCGACTCGCTGGACTGCGGCGTTGGTCTCGAATCGGCCCTGAAAGATCAGCCGTTGTGTCAGCAAGAGATCCTTTGTGAACGACAGCCTCGCGGACACAGCGCCGGCTTGATCGATAAACAGAGCGGACTCGAATTCGTAGTTATATGGGACCAGCCCTTCGATTCCGATCACTCCCATGCCCCGCGTCACATTGCGACCCTTGAAGGACTGGGTCTCGACACGACTGCCTATTTGCAGGTCGTAATGTTTCCGGATAAACCGGCCGTACAGTAGTTGGAAATCCACGTCGTAGTCTGCCTTGAAGGCCGTATCCCGCTGTCCTTCGCTTTTGAACCAGAGTCGGTTGTAGTCCCCGCCGTACCAGCCTTCGACATCCCACCGATAGTCATCATGCCCTTGGCCTCCGCCTATTCTCGGGCGGTAGTCGAGGACGTCGATGAGCGTGAAGAGACGGTTCTGCTGATCGTTGACGGGAGGAGGCCAAGTTTGAGGTTGAGGTGCAGGAGATCGCATGCCCGCTTGCACGACAGATGGGCTGACAACAGTGGGCGATGTAGACATCCCTTGTGCAGTTTGCGCCGAGGCAATAGTCGCGGCGAGGCCCTGGCTGAGCGCGCCGATCAGCGCCATCGCAAGGACAGCTCGCAGAAAACACCCCGCCTGCGTATCCTCGTTATTGATCCGACACCTCGATGACGCGGAACATTCCCGCCTCCATGTGGAGAAGTAGATGGCAGTGAAAGGCCCAAGACCCTGGGGCGTCTGCGGTGACCGCGACCGACAGCCGCTCCGCCGGCTTGACCACGACCGTGTGTTTCCTCGGAAGATAGACGCCTGCGCCATTTTCTAAATACATCCACATTCCGTGCAGATGGAGCGGATGCTCCATCATCGTGTCGTTCACAAATGTCAGGCGCACCCGCTCGCCGTATCGGAAGCGAATCGGCTCTTTCGCCTCCGAATAGGTCTTGCCGTCGAAGGACCACATGTACCGATTCATGTGGCCCGTGAGATGGATCTCGACCTCGCGCTCAGGCTCCCGCTGGTCCTGGTCAGGCACAAGACTCTTTAGATCCGTGTGGAGCAGCACCCGACGGTCGCTGTCTTCCAGTCCTCTCCCTGGCTCCCCCATACGGTTCTGCGAATACTCGGCCACCATTTGATTGCCGGGGCCATGATCGTCAGGGCCATGCTTGACCGGCTCGGCGCCTGGTATCGCTGAGCGGCTCTGATCGCCGGCCTCCACAGTCGGCATCTCGTGCGTTCCTGGCGCAGGCATCATTCCCGAACCATGCCGCGTATGTTCCATGCTGGAATGATCATCAGGCCTCAACTTTTGCCTGTCATCAGAGGACTTCGTGTCTGACATGGTCATGCTTCCATGGAGGCTCTTCGCCCCTCCCATGTCCATGCCCTCCATGCTCATCCCCATGTCCTCCATCGTGCGGAGGGGTCTCGGACGACGTGCGGGGATCTCCGCGCTCATGCCCTGGTGCGGCGCGAGCGTGCCGCGCGCATAGCCGCTCCGATCCATGGTTTCGGCAAAGATGGTATAGGCGCGAGCCTCCGCAGGCTCGACGATCACATCGTAGGTTTCAGCCGGCCCCATGCGGAACTCATCCACGACGACCGGCTGGACATTCTGCCCATCGACCTGCACCACCGTCATCTTGAGGCCGGGAATGCGTACGTCATAGAAGGTCATGGCCCCCGCATCGATGAAACGCAAACGCACTCGCTCTCCGCGACGAAACAGCCCGGTCCAGTTACCGGCCGGCGGTAGGCCGTTCATCAGATAGGTAAAGGTATAGCCAGTGACATCGCCGAAATCGGTCGGGTCCATCCGCATCTGGTCCCACATCAAGTAGTTTTGCAGCGCAGGCCAGAAACCCATGCGCCCTACATCAGTCAAGAACTCGCCGGCCGTGCGCTTCTGGAAATTATAATAGCCCCCTTGCTTCTTGAGATTGGCGAGCAACGTGTCCGGCGATTCAAAGCTCCAATCCGAGAGCATAACCACATAGTCACGCTCGTAACGAAAGGGCTCCGGTTCGACAGGATCGATGATCATTGGGCCGTAGACGCCCGACTGTTCTTGTAATCCTGAGTGGCTGTGGTACCAATAGGTGCCGCTCTGGCGCACCGGGAACCGATAGGTAAAGGTGGCGCCCGGCTCAATACCGGCGAAGCTGACTCCTGGCACACCATCCATGGCGGGCGGCAAAAGCAACCCATGCCAGTGAATCGACGTGTCTTCCTTCAAATGATTTGTGACGCGCAACGTCGCCGGTTGACCTTCTTTCAGGCGGATCACGGGACCCGGGATCGCCCCATTAATCGTGATGGCAGGCGCGGTTTGGCCGTCAAGACGGAACAACTGCTCGCTGATGGTCAGATCGATAACATCTCCACTTAGCGCGGTTTGTGAAACGGGATTGATGGTGATGTTCGTTGCGGCGTAGGCAGGGATGAATTGCTCAACTGCTGCCAGCATGACCAGCGCTACGATGCGCTTCAGGAAAAGACGTCGAGAAATAAAATTAGTGTTCATCGGTAATGCACCTTCACGCTTTGCCCACACAGAGTCACAACGACCTTGAACCTGTCGGCTAGGAAGACACTCGCTCTTCCCCTCGGGGTAATGTAAGAATCTCTCGCTCCGCATCGACCCAATCTTCCAGGGCACATCCGCCCCTGCAACCTCGCTCGAGGTAGAACTCATAGGCCCGCTTTGCGATCCGCTCCTGTAGCTCATCGGATACGGCGCCCTCTTGGGGGTTATCCTTCTGTGTAGTGACGGCCTTTTCGTCGCGCTTACCCTTCAAGTGTTGGTGCTTCATTGAGCCCTCCTTTTCTACTTGCCTCCAATCGCGCGGTACTTTCTCTTCCCATCGCTCCTGACCGCATCTTGGTCTCTCGTCGCTCCTTCCACCAGCGCCACATGACATAGACGGGTGGGATGACAAACAGCGTGAGGACCATGGCGGAGAAGACGCCGCCGATCTGCGGCGCGGCGATGCGTTTCATTACGTCGGCGCCGGTGCCGGTGGCCCACATCACCGGGAACAACCCAACGACATCGACAAGCCCGATCATGGCCATGGGTCGGATGCGTTCC
>JANOJM010000269.1:0-4037 GCA_031418735.1 Nitrospiraceae bacterium
GAAACGAACCGTGGTTGTGGAGCAGCCGCATGCCGGGGACGATTTGTATCTCACGATCGATGCGCGGTTGCAAAAAGTGGCCGAAAATCTATTGGGGGAGGAAACAGGCGCGATCGTCGCCCTCGATCCGAGGACAGGCGACGTACTGGCTATGGCGAGCCGTCCTGGATTCGATCCGAATATTCTCTCGCGAGAGCTCACACCGAAACAGTGGGCCGAGATCGTGCAAGATGAGGGGCGCCCCTTGAACAATCGAGCGTCGCAAGGACAGTACCCGCCCGGTTCGGTCTTCAAAGTAATGATGGCTGCCGCAGCGTTGGAAAGTAAGACTGTGACGCCTTCGACAACCATCCATTGCAATGGCGGATATCAGTTCGGTCGCCGTCTGTATCATGACTGGAAAGCCGGGGGACACGGCTCGGTAGATCTTCGGCACGCGCTTGTGCAGTCGTGTGACGTCTACTTCTACACCGTTGGGCAACGGATGGGGATCGAAACGATCGCTTCCTTTGCCCATCAGTTTGGATTGGGAGAGGAGACGGGGATTGAGCTGCCGTCTGAACGGATTGGAATCATACCTTCCGAGGCTTGGAAACGGAAGGCTAAGAATGAGGGCTGGCTGCCGGGCGAAACGATTTCGGCATCAATCGGACAAGGCTATGTGAATGTGACTCCGCTGCAGATGGCAAGCTTAATCGGCACCGTCGCAAACGACGGCGTCATGTTCCGTCCGCGATTGGTCCAGGCTGTGATGGATCGAGCGACCGGAGAGCTACAACAACGAACTGCGGTTCCCAAGCGCACATTAAAGCTGCGGCCGGAGATCCTGCCGTTGATTAAAGAGGCGTTGGCAGGGGTGGTGCAAGAGGGGACGGCTACGCGGGCGAAGTCAGCGTTGGTGACGATCGCCGGGAAGACCGGCACGGCTCAGATGACGGCATTGCGCACCGGTCCGGAGAAGGATATCCCGAAGAAATTTCGCGATCATGCCTGGTTTGTCGCATTCGCTCCGGTTGACGCCCCCACCATTGCCGTTGCGGTGTTGGGTGAACATATGGGCCACGGGGGCTCTGCTTCGGCACCTCTCGCCAAAGAATTGATCGAGACCTATGTGAAGTTGAATCTCCCTGCTCCTTCCGGCGTAAAAGATGATGCCGTGGCGCAGGTAGGGGAAGGCAGAGGGCAGGGAACAAGATGATCGATCGGGTATTCATGAGCCGGGGCTTCGACAATTTCGATTTCCGTTTTATCGGACTGGTTTTTGCCATTCTGGGGATCGGCGTCCTGTCGATTTATAGCGTGACGCATGACCAGGGGGTGGCGTTCCCGTTTTATGCCAAACAGATGGTGTGGATTGCACTCGGCACGGTCGCCTTTCTCGTTATGTGGCTTTCGGACTATCATCGTATCGCGCGGTTAGCGTATCCTGCCTATGCGATTATCTTAATCTTGCTGGCCGTCGTGTTGTTTGAGGGTAGGAGCAGCCGAGGGGCGCAACGATGGATTCCGATGGGACCATTTGCGTTCCAGCCATCGGAGTTTGCAAAGTTGATCCTCATTCTGACCTTGGCGCACTATTATTCGCAGGCGCCGCGGGTGGGTTGGCTCCAACGAGTGGTATTGCCGGGACTGCTGGTGCTGCCAGGGTTGCTCCTGATCCTGAAGCAGCCTGATCTCGGGAGCGGGCTGAGTTTCTTGGCGGTCTATGCCGCAATGCTGCTCATGGTGGGCATGCGATCGAAGGCGGTGGGTGTCATTCTCCTGTTTTCGTTGATGCTGTTTCCCTTCGCCTGGGAGATGATGTGGGGGTCATTGCATGATTATCAGCGGCAGCGCATTATGACGTTTGTCGATCCGGTCTACGATCCCGGAGGTAAGGGCTATCATGCGCTCCAATCGCGGATTGCCATCGGAGCGGGAGAGTTGACAGGAAAGGGGCTGTACGGAGGGACGCAAAGCCAATTGAAGTTTTTGCCAGAGGGGCATACCGACTTTGTCTTTTCGGTATTTGCAGAGGAATGGGGATTTCTCGGAGTACTGGTTCTCTTGCTGTTGTTTGTCGGGTTGATCTGGCTGTCGTTAGAAATTGTTGCGCGCGCGAAGGATCAGCTCGGAGCGCTGCTGGCGGTCGGCATCCTTTGCATGTTGAGTTTTTGCGTCGTGATCAATATCGGCATGACGGCGGGCATGTTCCCCATCGTGGGAATTCCCCTTCCGCTCATGAGCTACGGCGGGAGTGCGACGGTGATGACGATGGCGTCGCTCGGCCTGCTTTTGAATGTCAAACGCCGTCGATTGAGTTTCTTTTAGTGAGCAGGGTCATCGCACGACCTCGAATGAATCGGGGTTGCGATAAGAGGGTATATTGAGGGTGAGAGCCGTCTGGCTGACGAAATGTCGAGTGGAGGACGAAACCTGGGGATTTCCCGCGTTCGTCCTGCACGTCGGTGTGACGGGTCTACTGAATGGAAGGAGTCGGTATGGGAGTAGAAATTGCGATTACAGTCGCACGCGAGGAAACTCGCGTCGCGGTGTTGGATGGCGGAGTCGTCACAGATCTCTTCGGGGATCGTGCAAAACATAAGGACTTTGTCGGGAACATTTATAAGGGGAAAGTGGCGAAAGTGTTGCCTGGCATGCAGGCGGCATTTGTGGATATCGGCCTCGCGAAGGCGGCCTTCATGCACGTATCGGATTTGTCGTTGGACTCCGAGCCGGGTGACACCCTTGTCGATGCGGATGAGGACGACAAGGATACCGATAAGGACGGGGATATGCTGGGCCCTCGGCGCCAAAGCTCCAAGCCGATTGAGCAGTTGCTGAGTGAAGGGCAAGAGCTGATGGTGCAAATTTCCAAAGGGCCTATCGGCACGAAGGGTTCGCGGGTCACGACCTATGTGTCGCTTCCTGGCCGGTATCTCGTGTTCATGCCTAACGTGGAACATATCGGTGTGTCCCGCCGCATCGCTCGTGATGAGGAACGGGCTCGACTCAAGGACATCATGAAGCGAGTGCGGCATCCGGGCTGCGGATACATTGTCCGCACGGTGAGCGAAGGGGTCAAAGAAGATGAGCTGCGATCCGATGTCGACTTTCTGCACGTGCTTTGGCAGGACATCCTGGCAAAACGTGAACAAAAGGGGGCACCGGCATTGCTCCACGCTGATTTGAGCCTGAGTTTCCGCGTCGTACGCGATCTTTTTGGAAAAAAAGTCGATCGGCTATGGATCGACTCGCGTGAGGAATACCAGGCGGTTCGGGACTTCGTGCAGCGATTCTCGCCGGAGCAAACGTCACGCATTCATTTGTACGACAAAGATGAAAGTCTTTTCGATCATCTGGGAGTGGAGCAGGAGATGGCGCGGGCTCTCAGCCGCAAGGTTTGGCTCAAGTCCGGCGGGCATCTCGTGATTGATCATACGGAAGCGATGACGGTCATCGACGTCAATACCGGACGGTTTGTGGGAAAGCGCGATCAGGAGGAGACCATACTCCGGAACAATCTTGAGGCGGCGAAAGAAGTCGCCTATCAGATGAAGTTGCGCGGGATCGGTGGAATCATCATCGTCGACTTCATTGACATGGAGCGGGAGAAGAATCGTGACAAGGTGTACCACGCGTTGCTCGATGCGATGTCGAGCGACAAGGCCCGTACCAGGGTGTCAAGAATCTCCGACCTGGGTCTGATCGAGATTTCTCGCGAACGGGTGAGAGAGGATCTTCTGCGTTCGGTTTCCGAGCCCTGTCACTATTGCGAAGGGAGAGGTTATACGAAGTCTCCGACCACAGTGGCCTATGAAATATTCCGCGATGTCCGCCGGATCGGCAGCAGTCCAGAGCCGCAGCGGATCGTCATCGGCGCTCATCCCTCGGTCGTCGGGCTGTTACAAGATGAGGAACGACAAGGCCTGGAGGCTGTGGAGCGTGAGTGCTCGGCGAAAATCATCGTCATTCCAGACGAACATTTGCATCTGGAACAGTATGATCTAGCCGTCCTTTAAAGATTGTGATCCACGTGCGACGAGACCTATGCACCC
>JANOJM010000270.1:0-3145 GCA_031418735.1 Nitrospiraceae bacterium
ATGATGTCTCGCCTGCAAGAAGAACTGAAAGCGCACCCCTACTCAGTCATGCACATTGCGTCTCACGGGCAATTCCAGAGCGACAGCAACGAGACGTTTCTGCTGGCCTACGACGGTAAGATGACGATGGACCGGCTGGAAGAGTACGTGGGCATGCTTCGTTTTCGAGAAGAACCCTTGGCCCTGATTACTCTGAGTGCCTGTGAGACCGCCGCGGGGGACGACAGGGCTGCGCTCGGTTTGGCCGGCGTAGCAATCAAGGCAGGGGCGCGGAGCGCGCTGGCATCCCTGTGGTTTCTCGATGACCAGGCTTCCTCCGAGCTGGTCACCGAGTTCTATCGACAACTGCATAACGATTCCGTGGCTTCCACGGCGATGGCGCTCCAGCGCGCACAAATCAAATTTCTCGAACATCCTGAGTACAATCATCCCGCCTATTGGGCGGCATTCTTGTTGCTAAATAATTGGCTTTAGCAGGCTGTTGATAAAGGCCGCCAGCGGCGTTCTCGCCGCGCTCAGAGGCTCAACGTACTACAGAAAGTACGCTTCGCCTCGTCGCTTGCTGCGGCCTTGCTGGACGGCCTTTCTGAACAGCCTGCGATTGCTTCTGAATGAGTCTGTGAGCATCCGGGCCTTGCGTTTCGGTCATGCTCAGGTTGTTTGTCGATACCCTGCTAGTCTATGCTTTCGCCGTGAGCACCCTTCTAAAGGCGAGCCAATCGCTTGTTGCTGTCAGCATTCTTGCGGGACTGTTGGGCGCCCTCTCCGTCCTCGGCATCCGGAGCACCTCAATCCTTGAGCCTGTTGAACTCACCGTCTATGACTGGCTAATCCAATCCCAGCGTGGGTCGGAGGAGGCCGATCCCCGCATTGTTCTGATCACGGTCACCGAGCAGGATATTTTACGTCAAGGACGCTGGCCGATTACCGATGCAATCCTGGCTGAGGCGTTGGAGCGGCTCATGCAGTTCCAGCCGCGCGCGATCGGGGTAGACATCTATCGTGATATTCCTGTCGATCCCGGTCACGCGGACCTGAACAGAGTCTTGGTCGAACATCCCCAGATCATAACGGTGACCAAGCTCGGCGGTGGCACGGCGGCCAGCATTCCTCCGCCTCCGGCGCTGGCCGGGACCGAGCAAGTTGCGTTCAACGATATCCTCATCGATTCAGACGGAATTGTTCGTCGTGGTTTGCTATTCCAAGAGGTCGGAGAGCAAACAGCCTATGCCTTCGCGCTTCGACTGGCGTTTCTATTTCTTGCTGAGGAGGGGGTTGGCGCGCAGCCAGACCCTGACGATCCTGAGCAACTTCGCCTGGGGCCCACCACCCTTCGGCGTTTTGGGCCTTACGACGGTGGATACGTTCGAGCTGACGCAGGCGGGTATCAAATATTGGTGGATTTTTACCGGGGACATAGCCAACCACGCTCATTTTCATTGACCGATTTGCTCACAGGTCAGATCGGTGCGGACGCGATCAGGAACAAAATCGTTCTTTTTGGTGTTACGGCCGAGAGCGTTCCTGATCTGTTCCATACACCGTTCAGTTCAGGGAATGACACAGGCCGTATGATTCCCGGGGTCGCGGTCCATGCCCATATCATCAGTCAGTTTCTCGGCGCCGCGTTGGAAGGGCGTCGCCCGATTGCCACGCCAAGTGAAGCACAGGAGTGGATGTGGACGATCCTGTGGGGTTTGTTAGGCGCCGGTCTCGGCGCCTGGACGCGTTCTCCATGGCGGCTTGCGCTGGGTGCGGCGGGCGGGCTGTTGATCCTTGGCATCAGCGTGGTCGTTGCGTTTGTTCAGGGATGGTGGATCCCGCTCGTGCCGCCATCCTTGGCTTGGTTTCTCGCTGTGTCGGTCGTTACGGCTTCGGTGTTGAGCCGGGAGCGTAAGGAGCGCGCCCTTCTGATGCACCTGTTTTCCAAGCACGTTTCCGGGGAAGTGGCTGAAGCAGTCTGGCGGCAGCGCGAGCAATTTCTGAAAGATGGGCGCCCTCGGTCGCAACAGTTAGTCGCGACGGTCTTTTTCTCAGACTTTAAGGGTTATACGGCCGCTTCTGAAAAAATGACTCCTGAGGCTCTGATGGACTGGGTGAATGCCTATCTGGATGTCATGGCGGGGCTGGTGATCAAGCATGGAGGTGTCATTGATGATTACGCAGGGGATGCGATCAAAGCCAATTTCGGTGTGCCACTTCCACGGAACACCGAGGCGGAGATCACCCAGGATGCAGTGCATGCCGTGACTTGCGCGCTGGCCATGGAGCAGGAAATGCATCGGCTCAACGTGCAACATGAGCAGGGTGGTCTCGCGACGATTGGGATGAGGATTGGGATTCACACTGGCCTGGTCGTTGCCGGAAGTGTCGGTACGTCGGAGCGGCTCAAATATACGACGGTCGGTGACGCGGTGAATACGGCGGCGAGATTAGAAAGCATGGATCGGGATATCGTTCAGGAAACACCGGGCCGTCGATTGTGCCGGATTTTGATCGACGAGAGCACGAAGCGCTATCTTGGAGATCGCTTCCTGCTCGATCAAATTGGCGAGGTCAGCGTCAAAGGCAAAGAACAAACTTTAATGGTTTACAGGGTCATGAGTCACGCAGGGGAGGAAACAGCCACCGAGGAGTGAAAAGTTCTGAGTTATAAGTTCTGGGTTCTGAGTTGGTCAGAAAAGCCGACTGAGATGATATGAGTTCCGAGTGGGATCCCAAAACTCAGAACTCAGAACTTATAACTCAGAACTCGGCGAAGCCGTTGACTCAAAACTCCTTCACCCGGCCTTTCCATCCTGAATCATGAGGTCAAAGCTTCCGACTTCAAGTAAGTCGACCTGATCCAACAAATCGGCCCTGTGCTTTCGCAATGCCTGATCGGCCGGCGCTTTTTCAATCATTTCCGAAATGGCCATCACTGCGTCATACCAGAGACCATCTGATGCAAATCGATAAAAGGAATCGGTTGTGGGGGCCGCTGCCAAGGCTGCGGGATTCATGTCGGCGCGTTCGACTCGCTCGATGGAACCCACCGCGATGATGTCTTTGGATCGACGCTTCGGGTCGAGGACGAGAGCGATGGACCAGTTGTAGCGCTCACCGGGAACCAGTTTTACTCCATAGTCCAAGAGGCTTACCTTCT
>JANOJM010000271.1:0-3726 GCA_031418735.1 Nitrospiraceae bacterium
CGGTATTATCGTGAACAAGAATGCCGTGCCCTACGACGAAAAGCCGCCGGCCGTCGCCAGCGGCATTCGGCTGGGAACACCCGCTGTGTCTACCCGTGGGATGCGGGAGGCCGAGATGAAAGAGATTGTGGGCTTAATCGATCGGGCTCTGCAGCATCGACACGAACCCACGACGCTCGAGGAAGTCCGCGCTCAAGCTAAAGCACTCTGCAGCCGTTTCCCGATCTTTCATCCCTACTAACCTACATAAGACTGGGCAGGATTGCCGCCTGTGAAATGTCCCTTCTGCGATGAACTCGAAGACAAGGTCGTAGACTCGCGCATGGCGAAGGAGGGCGAGGTTATTCGCCGTCGACGCGAATGTCTCGGCTGCAAGCGCCGCTATACCACCTACGAACGCGTCGATGAAATCCTTCCTATGGTGGTGAAAAAGGATGGCCGCCGGGAATCGTTCGACCGTACCAAGATTCTCGCTGGCCTCAAGAAAGCCTGCGAAAAACGGCCCATCAGTACCGCCACTATTGAAACCGTGACGGATCGCATCGAGAAACGCATTCAGGAAATGGGTGAGACCGAGATCGAGAGCCGGATCGTGGGCGAAGAGTTGATGAAAGAGCTTGATCAACTGGATCAGGTCGCCTATGTTCGCTTTGCCTCTGTCTACCGAGAGTTCAAAGATATCGACCAGTTCATGGACGAGCTGAGAACGTTGGCCCAGCAGCGCCGCGAGCGGTGAGGGGCGCGGGATCCATCCTCTCTACTCCTTACCCTCCCCTTGTCCTTCCGACATTTTTCGGTCTACAACAGGATGCGATTTCTCAACGAGTAGGCGTCACAATGCCGACAACACGCGCTATGTCTTCCAGACGACCACGCAAAACCGGAGTGCCGAGCGGCACGCATGTGGCAATCATCGGTGCCGGTCGTGGAGGCACGGCCCTGATGGAGATCTTTGCGACAGACCCACTGGTAACAATCGTATGCGTGGCTGAGGTTCAGGCCAATGCCCCGGGCGTCTTACTGGCTAAACGGCTTGGTATTCCTGTGACCCGCGATTACCGTCGGCTCCTGGACCTCGAACGCGTGGATCTCATCATCGATGTATCGGGCGATACCAAGGTTTGGGAGTTGCTCCAAGACTTCCATCGGATGGGCGTGACCATCATCGGCGGAGCTAGCGCCAAATTCATGTGGGAGCTCATCGAAGCCCGCATTCGCGCCACTTCAGATATCGAGAAAACCTTGAATAAGTACCAATCGCTCTATCGACTGTATGTCAAGGAAACAGGTGTGGCGGTGACGGAGGAACGGACACGCATTGCCTGTGAAATGCACGACGGTCTCGTGCAGAACTTGGCCGGGGTGAATTTCAAACTGGATCTGAGCCTGCAACTGATTCGAAAAGATCCGAAAGCCAGCCTGGCGACCTTGCGCGAGAGCAAAGCCCAGCTGAAGCTGGCCATCCATGAGGCGCGGCAAGTCATCTTCAATCTCCGCCCTCTCCACTACGACAAGATGGAACTGCTCCCGGCCCTGACCAACTATCTCACCTCGTACGAGACCCAGTATCATATCAAGACGCAGTTCCGCGTCTCCGGCGATGAGCAGATTTTATTTCCACGTACCAAGATTTTCCTGTTTCGCATTGTGCAAGAAGCCCTCAGCAACGTGGAGCGACATGCAAAAGCGACTCGGGTCACTGTGGGGCTGGACATCGACCCCAAACGCCTCAAGGTCACCATCGGGGACAACGGCATAGGGTTCGACATGGACACCGTGCTGCGCGACCCGGAGAAATGGGATCATTTCGGGATTCGCGGAATCCTGGAACGGGCTCGACTTGTAGGCGGTGAAGGCAAGATCGAGTCTAAGAAAGGGCGCGGCACGACGATCGTCGTCGACATTCCTCTGGTCAAAAAGGAGATGACCACCCATGGAAAAAATTAAAGTGCTCATCGCGGACGACCATCGCGTCGTACGCGAAGGACTGGCCGCAATCCTCAAGACGAAAGACGACATTCATATCGTGGGCGAGGCCCAGGATGGCATGGAAGCCGTCGAGAAGGTGAAAACGTTGATGCCCGACGTCGTGCTGATGGACGTGAGCATGCCCCGGATGGGCGGAGTCGAAGCGACCAGGCAAATCAAGCGTGAGTTCCCTCACATCGGAATCGTGGCCCTGACCATGTATGACGAGCAACAATACATCTTCGATTTGGTGCGCGCCGGCGCTACCGGATATCTCTTGAAAGACTCCGAATCCTCACAGATCGTCGCCGCGATTCGCGCGATCTACAAAGGCGAGTCGCTGATCCATCCTTCCGTCGCGAGCAAGATCTTGGCGGAATTTTCCTTGATGTCTCAGAAGAAAGGGAAAAAACCCGGGTGGGTCGAGCACGATCTGACGGAACGAGAGATCACGGTCTTACGCTTGGTCGCTGACGGCAAGACGAACAAGGAAATCGCCAATAACTTGGACTTGAGCGAAAAGACCGTCAAGAATCATGTGCGAAACATTTTCCATAAGCTACAAGTCTACGACCGCACGCAAGCTGCTATCCTGGCCATTCGGAAAGGACTCATCGAGTTGGACCCCCGGCCATAGTCATTGTCGCCACCAACACCAAAACGTCCCTAGTCCGACAAGCGACTCGTGGCGCTTCTAGCAGCTGAATAGTCCACTAGCAGCCCAAGCACGCGGCAGGCGCGACGCGGAAGCCCTAACTCCGAGAGTCTTGCACGCCTCGCCCAATCACACTGGCTCGTCATAATAGCGGCGGAGTTATGATTTGATAATCCTTGAAAAGTCACAGGTGTCATGTTTTTACAACACGACTTCAAATATCAGACGTTAAGTATTTATCTTTTATTATCAATGATATATGGTCATTTATCGCAAAAACTCATACTGGCACACGAGTTGCTAATACCCCCTGTGTCTAAATTGAGGATTACTTTGTGAGAGTTCAGCAAACCTTAGCGAATGCAGTGAGTTGTGCAGGAGTTGGGCTCCACTCTGGACAGCCAGTCACCCTCACGCTCAAGCCTGCTCCGCCAAATACAGGGATCGTCTTTGTAAACCGGAACGGCAAGGACGGGGCCTCCCTCGCTGCCTCCATTGAACATTTGGTCCCAACGGAACTCTGTACCGCGATCAGCGGCAATGGGTTTCAGGTAAAAACAATTGAACACGTACTAGCCGCGTTGGCGGGACTCGACATCGATAACGTATATGTGGAGGTTGATGCAGGCGAGGCCCCCGTGATGGACGGCAGCGCGGCACACTTCGTTCGCTTGATTCGGTCAGCTGGCATTACTCCCCAGAACCGGCAGCAACCCTATCTGAAAATCACACGGCCTCTCGAAGTGCTGGACGGAGCTCGTCGGGTTCGCATCGAACCGTCCCCGACCACTAAGATTACCTATTCCATCCATTACAATCATCCTTTGATCCAGACCCAGACCTACGTCTATGAGCATTCAGCCCATGCATTTGAGCGTGAGATCGCGGATGCCAGGACTTTCGGATTCTTGCAGGAAGTGGAAGCGCTTTGGGCTCGCGGGCTGGGCCAGGGCGGCAACCTGGACAATACGATCGTCCTCTCTCAGGACGGCATTCTCAATGAATCAGGCCTTCGTTTTGCCAATGAATTCGTGCGACACAAGATCCTCGACTTGATCGGAGACTTTTCGTTGCTCGGTGTACCCTTTATCGGGCACTTGATC
>JANOJM010000272.1:0-2507 GCA_031418735.1 Nitrospiraceae bacterium
TTCTTGGAACCCTTATCTTCCTTGTCGAACACGACCAGGCGCACCCGAAGTTTCAGCGGAACGGCAAAGGTCATCCCCTGTTCAAGGCATTCCCGCTCATCGTACTTGGGAGTGCCGAGCGTATAACTCGTAAACTCCAAGACGGCCGTATTGTTGTAATCCGGAATCGGAAACACACTTGCGAGAGCCGCCTGGAGCCCATGATCTTTGCGACGTTCCGGCTCGACCTCCCGCTGAAGGAACTCTTCATAGGAGCGCTTTTGAATCTCGATAAGATCAGGAATCTCGATGCTGCTACGAATGCGCCCGTAATCTTTCCGTTCGATGAACTCTTGCAGAGTCGTTTCGGACATTCGCTCTCCTCCACTGCTAGTCGGTCAGTGAATAGGGGCCGACGGTCAACGGTCACTAGTCAATGGTACTCACCACAGGAACCGGCTCCCGGCGATTGACCAATGACCGTTGATAAATGACGATCTTACTTGATCTCGACCTTGGCGCCGCTTTCTTCGAGCTTCTTCTTCATGGTATCGCATTCTTCCTTCGTGACACCGGTCTTCACGGGCTTTGGGGCGCCTTCGACCAGATCCTTCGCTTCCTTCAAACCGAGGCTGGTGAGTTCGCGGACAACCTTGATGACCTGGATCTTCTTGTCCGCCGGAGCAGACACGAGCACGACGTCAAACGCGGTCTTCTCCTCGGCCGGCGCTGCGGCAGCCCCGCCTGCAGCGGGAGCGGCAGCGACCGGAGCGGCGGCAGTGACCCCAAATCGGGTCTCCAACCCCTTCACGAGTTCCGCCAAATCGAGCACACTCATCGTCTCGATGGCCTTGATCAATTCTTCCTGTGATAATTTTGCCGTTGTCGTTGACATATCCCCTTCTCCTTTTCGTTTATCCCCAATGGCTGCAATGACTCTCACAAATTTTGACAAGACCGCACTGAGCGTATACACGAGCCCACGCGCCGGCCCCTGCATGGCCGACAATAACATGGCAATAAGGACTTCCTTCTTCGGCAACTTGGCCACAGCCGCCAATTCAGCCGGCTGCACCACCTTGCCCTCCAACACACCGATGGTGATCTTAATCTTCTGTTCGCGCTTCTCTGCCAGAATAAAATCTCGAAGGATCTTGGCCGGGAGCACCGGATCGTCATACCCGATGACCAGCCCCGTCGGTCCCTTCAAATACGTCTTCACCCCGGAAAGGATCGTACCCTCCGAGGCACGAACGGCCAACGTATTCTTGACGACCATATATTCGGCTTTGGCCCCTCGCAATTGCTTACGCAGCTCCGTGATCTGGTTGACAGAGAGCCCGGCACTTTCGGTAACAATGGCAAGCCGTGCACGTCCGAATGTTTCCGTCAATTCCACGACCGCTGTCGCTTTCTCGTCCTTATTCATAATCGAACCCTTCCCCTTCCGTGCGGCAACACTCCGACTAGCTCCATTCCTTGGCTAACGCAATGGCGTCAAGCTTCACGCCAGGCCCCATCGTGCTCGAGAGAGTCGCGCTCATCAGATAGCGTCCTTTGCACGAGGCAGGCTTTGCCTTGATGACCGCCTCAATCACTGCCGAGGCGTTGGCATAGAGCTGCTCAGGCTGAAACGATACTTTCCCGACAGGCACTTGAACGATTCCGGCTTTTTCAACCTTGTACTCCACACGGCCCTTCCGAATCTCCGACACAGCCTTACCGACATCGAAAGTGACGGTCCCGGTCTTCGGATTCGGCATGAGGCCGCGGGGCCCCAGCGCCTTCCCGAGCTTTCCGACTGCCGCCATGAGATCCGGCGTCGAGATGGCACAATCGAAGTCCAGCCATCCGCCCTTGATCTTCTCCATGAGATCGTCTGACCCGACATAATCGGCGCCGGCCTGCCGCGCTTCCTGCTCCTTCTCCCCCTTGGCAAAGACCAACACACGAATCTTTTTTCCCGTGCCATGCGGCAGCGAGGTCGTACCGCGCACCATCTGATCCGCCCGCTTCGGGTCGACGCCTAACCGAAGCGCCAAATCCACGGACTCATCGAACTTGGTAAAGGCCGACCGCTTCACCGCCTCGACCGCGTCGCGCAACGCATAGACCCGAGGCTCAAGTTTTTCTACCGCCGCTCTCATCTTCTTTCCCATTTCCGTTCCCCCTCTACCCCAATCGCAAGTTCTGGATTAGGCAGTCCTGCCCGATCTAACGCCTTACCCTTGAACGACCACTCCCATGCTACGCGCCGTCCCTTCAATAATCTTGATCGCCCCCTCAAGATCGACGGCATTAAGATCCGTCATTTTCTTTTGCGCGATCTCACGCAACTGCACCTTCGTAATCTTTCCGACCTTGTCTTTCTGGGGAACGCCTGATCCCTTAATGATCCCCGCCGCCTTCTTTAAGAGGTCGGACGCCGGAGGAGTCTTCATCACGAAGGTAAACGACCGGTCCTTATAGACCGTAATGACCACCGGGATGATGCTATCGCCCTCTTTCTGTGTTTTTGCGTTGAACTG
>JANOJM010000273.1:0-16012 GCA_031418735.1 Nitrospiraceae bacterium
TTTCTTCTCTTCCGGCAGTTCGGTGATCATCACCTCGGTCGTGAGCATCAATCCCGCCACGCTCGCGGCGTTCTGCAACGCGCAACGAGACACCTTGGTCGGGTCGATGATGCCGGCCTTGATCATGTCCACATATTCCTCGGTTGCGGCATTGTAGCCGCCGCTGAGGTTCTTGTCATTGCGCACTTTCTCCACGATGACGGAGCCTTCCATCCCAGCATTGAATGCAATTTGACGGATCGGCTCTTCGAGCGCACGGCGGATGATATTGACACCCACCTGTTGCTCAGCGTTCAGCTTGAGCGAATCCAATGCGCTGATGCATCGGAGATAGGCCGTTCCGCCGCCAGGGACGATCCCTTCTTCGACGGCCGCCTTGGTGGCGTGCAACGCGTCTTCGACGCGCGCCTTCTTTTCCTTCATTTCGGTTTCGGTCGCGGCGCCAACGTTGATGACGGCCACACCGCCGACGAGCTTCGCGAGGCGCTCTTGGAGCTTCTCCCGATCGTAGTCGGAGGTCGTCTCATCGATCTGTGCCTTGATCTGCTTCACGCGGCCTTCGATCTTCTTCGAATCGCCAAAGCCTTCCACGATCGTGGTGTTGTCCTTGTCGACCGTGATGCGCTTGGCGCGGCCGAGGTCCGTGAGTTTCACGTTTTCCAGCTTGATGCCGATGTCTTCCGAGATCACCTGGCCGCCGGTGAGGATCGAAATATCCTCCAGCATGGCCTTGCGGCGATCGCCGAATCCAGGGGCCTTGATGGCCGTCACGTTGAGCGTGCCGCGGAGCTTGTTCACCACCAGAGTTGCCAAGGCTTCGCCTTCCACGTCTTCAGCGAGGATGACGAGGGGCTTGCCCAGCTTGGCGACCTGCTCGAGAACCGGCAGCAAATCCTTCATGCTGCTGATCTTCTTCTCGGAGATGAGGATGAGCGGATCTTCCATGACCGCTTCCATCCGCTCAGCGTTGGTCACGAAGTAGGGGGAGATGTAGCCGCGATCGAACTGCATGCCTTCAACCACGTCCAACGAGGTGGTCATGGACTTGGCTTCCTCGACCGTGATCACGCCGTCCTTGCCGACCTTCTCCATCGCTTCCGCAATGAGGTCGCCGAAGGTCATGTCGTTGTTGGCTGAGATCGTCCCGACCTGGGAAATCTCGGTCTTGTTCTGGCAGGGCTTGCTGAGCTTTTTCAGCTCAGTGATCACCACTTCGACCGCCTTGTTGATCCCGCGCTGAATTTCCATCGGGTTCGCGCCGGCGGTGATGTTCTTCACGCCTTCACGATAGATGGCCTGGGCCAACACGGTCGCGGTCGTGGTGCCGTCGCCTGCTGTGTCGCTGGTCTTGCTGGCGACTTCGCGCACGAGCTGGGCGCCCATGTTCTCGTACGGGTTCTTGAGCTCGACTTCCTTCGCAACGGTCACGCCGTCCTTGGTGATCGTCGGGGCGCCGAACTTCTTGTCGAGAATCGCGTTGCGGCCCTTCGGACCGAGTGTTGCCTTGACGGCGTCGGCGAGCTGGTTCACCCCTCTGAGGATGGACGCGCGCGCTGCGTCACCGTACATAAGTTGCTTTGCCATAGTCGTTCCCCCTTAAAATTATTGTCGTTGTCGTAGTGTGTAGGTGTGATGATTAGCTAGTGAAGGTGCCGAGGATGTCTTCTTCTTTCAGGATCAAGCATTCCTCGTCTTCGATCCGGAGCTTGCTGCCTGAATACTTGTCGAACAGAACCTGGTCGCCGGCTTTCACATGCTCAACCTTCTTGCCGACAGCTTGGACGATGCCCCGTTGCGGCTTCTCTTTCGCGCTGTCCGGCACGTAAATCCCGCCGGAGGTCCGGTCCAGTTCCTCGGTGTAGGTGACGAATACCCGGTCACCCAGAGGCTGAAACCCCTTGGCTAAGTCCTTCTTCTCTGTCTTCTCCTTGGCTGCAGAGCTCATAACAATACCCTCCTCGTGAAGTTAACCTGGTGAATAGTGACGATGTAGAACAGGTTCGAACTCGATGGCCTAACAGTGGTACTCCCGAACGAGCAGAAGTCCTGATCCCTGGACACGGAAGTGGAGATAGCCTCGTGTTTGACCAAGTCAAGGGGGCAACAACGAAATTCTTCCACGCACAATCAGAACAGGGACCGAGGGATCATAACCTATTGAGAAATCGATATACCAGGATTTCTTTTAGCATGGAATAGCAGCGTCATATCCGTAAGTGGTCGAAATCTTTGATATCTTTCTTAATGTAGTCGCGCAACCGTTTGATGATGCGGGCTTCGAGTTGCCTGGTTCGTTCTTTGGTGACGGAGTATTTCGCGCCGAGGTCGTCCAGGGTCAAAGGAGTTTCTGAAAGAATCCGGTTCCGGAGGATGTCTTCGTCCCGTTCGTCGAGCGTTTTGACGAATTCGGCAAGCTTGGCACGAAAGAGCTTCTGCAACTGGGTTTGCGCCAGCTGCTCATCTGCCGGAACTTGCTGAGATGGGAGCACATCCAGCAGGCTGCCTTCCTGGTCCTCGCCGATCGGCTGGTCCAGCGAGAGTTCCCAATTGCCCAGCCGCTGCCCCATCTCGATGACATCCCGTTCCCGCACGTTCAAGCGGTCGGCGAGCAACTTCGTGTCCGGAGCGAACCCTTCCCGTTCGAGCTTAGCCTTCTCTTTTTTGAGATTGTAGAACAGTTTCCTCTGATCTTGGGTCGTTCCGATCTTGACGAGCCGATAGTTGTTCAGCAAGTAACGAAGGATATAGGCTCGCGACCACCAGGCGGCATAGGCATAAAAGCGCACGTTTTTCGACGGGTCGAACTTCTTGATGGCATGCATCAATCCCACATTGCCTTCTTGGATGAGGTCCATGTGGTCGGCGCCGGTGTGGAGATATTCGGCGGCAATCGAGATGGACACGCGCAGGTTGGCCATGATGAGTTTCACGGCGGCATCGCGGTTGCCCTGGACTTTATATTCATGGAACAGGCGCAGCTCTTCTTCTTTGGAGAGGTAGGGATGGAGACGAACCTCGGCCAAGTATTGTTGGAGCGCCGTGACCGGCACTACGGCGGTGGAGTCAGTGGTGTGGTGATCTTGCGGGGCTTTGGGCTGAGATATGTTAGGCGGCGGACCGATCCCGGCGATCTCCTCCTCGGACGGTTCCAAGACCTCCGGTTCGATCGGGTCCTCCTCGAGATCCTTCTTGCGCTTGCGCGGGCTCATGGAGGTCGAGATTATCATAAGACACTCCAGCCTGGATGCTGAAAAGTTCGAAGGTTTAGGCTGAGGCTGAGAATGGAAAGTTTGAGGGTTGAGGTCCGAGGGTAAAGGTAATTGCCTCAGGCCTCCAACCTCGATCCTCAAACATTCAGTTGCCTCCAACGTCCGCCGCTCAACCTTGACCTCGACCTCAGCCTGCTCCTTGTTCCCTTGCGCGGACGAAACCGCGTCCCTATGATGTCGTCTCTCGTGCATAAACCAGGAAGACCGGTGTGATGATTCTGACGGTGCTAAGAAGCGGGCATTGGCCGTCCTTGGCTGGAGCCTGGTTGCATTTGACTGTCAGCTTCATGGTCTGGCTGCTGATCGGCGCCATGAGCATTGCGCTTGCCCAGGACTTACAGCTGACAGATCAGGAAGTGGCGTGGCTGGTGGCACTGCCTCTGCTCGGTGGAGCAGGGCTCAGAATGCTGGCGGGATGGAGCGCCGACTGGGTAGGCGCACGGCCTACCGCACTGGTGATTCTTCTTGCGGAATTGGCTGCCTTGTTGTGGGGATGGCTGGGCGTGTCCGGATATCAGGAAGCGTTGGTCTTTGCGCTGCTCCTCGGCGTCGCCGGCGCGAGTTTCGCCGTGTCGCTGCCGATTGCCGGACGAGCCTATCCGCCGGCTGCGCAGGGACTTGTGTTGGGTCTGGCTGCATCAGCGAACGTGGGTACCGTGCTGATCTTGTTTCTTGCGCCGCGTTGGGCTGCTGTAATGGATTGGCATCAGGTCTGTGCCGTGATGGCCGGCATCGTCGGCGTTACGCTGGTCTTCTTTGCTCTTCTCGTCCCGAGGGAACAAGCGAGCCTGGCACCCCATCGCGTCGAGTGGTGGCATAATGTGGCGGAACTTATCCGCCGCCGGTCTGCCTATTGGCTCTGTTTCTTGTATGCCGTCACATTCGGTGGCTTTGTCGGATTCTGCAGTCTGCTGCCGCTGCTATTGCACGACCTTTATCAGTTGGATGCGGTCATGGCCGGAACTGTTGCCGCGTTATGCGGACTCTTCGGCAGCCTGGTTCGTCCTGTGGGGGGCTACATTGCGGATTGGCAGGGCGGCCTCCGCAGCCTCTATTATGTGTTGCCGGTCATCATCGGTTCGGTTGTGGCAGTGACGAGTCCTTCGCTTTCTATGGCCGTGGCCATGATGGTGATCGCGACCGGTGCGATGGGGTTCGGGAATGGTGTGGTGTTCCAACTGGTCGCAGAACGGTTCCCGAAAGACATTGGCCTTGCATCGGGTGTTGTGGGCGCGGCCGGCGGTTTCGGGGGATTTCTCCTGCCCATCAGCGCTGTCACTATGAAGGGGTTCACCGGGAGCTATGACCTGGGTCTCTGGCTCTTCGCAGGGGTTGGGGTCTGCGCCTGGGGAACGGTGATCGTCGCGTTGCGGACTCGGGCCGCTTCTATGGCAGGGCCCTCCTCCTCTGATCGGCTTTCCCGGTGATAGTCGGGCGAAATAAACAATGTTAAATGTTCAATGTTTAATGATAAATTGATCTCCCATTTAACATGAACCATTAACCATTCATCATATGGCCACGCCTTTTCACAGCATCGAAGACGCCATTCGGGATATCAAGGGCGGGAAGTTTATCATCCTCGTCGATGACGAAGATCGCGAGAATGAAGGCGATCTTGTCATGGCCGCCCAACATGTGACGCCCCACGCCGTCAATTTCATGGCCCGGCATGCCCGTGGGTTGATCTGTCTCGCTCTGACGCCTCAGCGCGTGGAAGAACTCCATCTCCCGCAGCAGGCGGTGGAGAATACCGCTACATTCGGCACGGCCTTCACCGTGTCCATCGATGCGCGGAAAGACATCACGACGGGCATCTCGGCGGCGGATCGGGCCACGACGATTCATGTGGCGATCGATCCGAAGTCCAAGCCTGCCGACCTGGCGCGCCCCGGCCATATTTTCCCCTTGAAGGCGCAGCAGGGTGGGGTGTTGAAGCGCGCGGGGCAGACCGAAGGGTCTGTCGATCTGGCGCGGTTAGCCGGACTCACGCCCGCCGGCGTGATTTGCGAAATCATGAACGAGGACGGCACCATGGCGCGCGTGCCGGAGCTTACGAAGTTTGCCAAAGCGCACAAGTTGACGATGGTCACGATCAAGGCGCTTATCGAATACCGCATGCAGCGCGAGCCCTTTGTGCGGCGGATGGCCAGCGCGCGGCTGCCGACGATGTTCGGCGATTTCGAAGCAGTGGCCTTTGAAAATGAATTGGACGGGGTCACGCACATCGCCTTGGTGAAAGGACGTGTCGAAGGGGGCGATCCTACCTTGGTGCGGGTGCACTCGGGCTGTTTGACGGCCGACGCGCTGGGCTCGTTGCGGTGCGACTGTCGCGACCAGCTCCATAAGGCGATGGAGGTGATTCAGAAGGAAGGGCGCGGGGTCCTGCTCTACCTCAATCAAGAAGGGCGTGGCATCGGCCTGCTCAACAAGATCCGAGCCTATGGGTTGCAAGATGAGGGGAGCGATACGGTCGAAGCGAATTTGAAACTGGGATTCAAGGCCGACCTGCGCGATTACGGGGTCGGGGCGCAGATTCTCGTCAATCTCGGGCTGCACCAGATCAGGCTCATTACGAACAATCCGCGCAAGATCGTTGGCATCGAGGGGTATGGACTGAAAGTGGTGGAGCGTGTGTCGATCGAAATTCAGCCACGCGCGGCGAACGTGAAGTATCTGCGAACGAAGAAAAATAAGATGGGGCATATCCTTAAAAAGGTATAACGGCTGCTGAAAATGGCCCCCAGCTTCGTTCTCGTTTCGAAACGATCCTCAACGTACCCCAGAGGGTACGCCTCCGGTCGTTTCTCCCCAGCGGCCTCGCTGGATGACCATTTTGAGCAGCCTGATCAGAACGTAATGACTGAGTGGAAGGTGACTGTTAGTACATGAAACTGCGAAAAGGTTCACACGATGCGACGGGGTTGCGGTTCGGGATTGTCGTCGCGCGGTTCAACAAGTTTGTCACGAGCAAGCTGCTGAGTGCCTGCGTTGAGGGGTTGACCGAACGGGGGGTTAAGGCCGACGACATCGAGGTGGTGCGGGTGCCGGGGGCGTTCGAGATTCCCTTGGTAGCGCGAACGATGGCGCGAACAAAGCGGTTTGATGCGGTGATTTGTCTTGGGGCGGTCATTCGCGGCGACACGCCGCATTTCGATTACATCAGCGCGGAGGTGAGCCGTGGCATCGGGCAGGCGGCACTGGATGCCGATGTGCCGATCATCTTCGGGGTGCTGACGACGCATACGATCGCGCAGGCGATTGAGCGGTCTGATCCGGCCAAGTTCAACCGTGGTGGGGAGGCGGCTAAGTCCGCGATTGAAATGGCAACGGTCATGCGGCTGTTACAGGTGGGGGAGGAGGCTTCGGTGAGCGTGAAGCGTGAAACGTCAGCTAAGACACGGGCGCCGCGAAAGCGCTAGCTATGGGATCACGCCACCACGCGAGGGAGCGCGCGCTCCAGATTCTCTTTCAGTACGATATTCACGGCAAGGCGGGTCTGTGGTTGGATGTCTTCTGGACAGAGAACGAGGCGACAGACGAAGTGAAGGCCTTTGCCGAACGGCTCGTGGCTGGGGTGTTGGAAAAGAAAAAAGATCTGGATGCCCTTATCGGAAAATACGCCACGAATTGGAAAGTCAGCCGTATGCCGATTGTGGACCGCAATATCCTGCGTGCCGGTGTCTATGAACTGTTGTGGATGGATGACATGCCTGCCAAGGTGACGGTCAACGAAGCCATTGAGCTGGCGAAAAGCTTCGGCGACGACGACGCGTCGAAGTTCGTGAACGGCATTCTGGATCAAGTCTTGACGAAGGAGCCCCGCTTGGAAGCCAAGCGTGCCGAAGTAACAGGCGAGAGGCACGGGGCTAGAGGCTAGGGGGAGCTTTATGCGGTCTTTTCTGTTCGATCTGTCAAAGCCCCTTGCCGCTAGCCCCTTGCCACGAGCCTACACGGTGAGGTGGAGATGATCGATAGATATACCCGTCCTCAGATGAAATCCATCTGGGAATTGAAACGCAAGTACGAGATCTGGCTCGCGGTCGAGCTGGCTGCCTGCGCGGCGTTCGAACGGGCCGGGCAGGTTCCGCGCGGCACAGCGGCTCGTATCGGAAAAAAAGCCAGGATCGATGTGAAGCGCATCGCCAGAATCGAGAAGGTGACGAAACACGACGTGATCGCCTTTCTCGAATCGCTGGTGGATTCGGTCGGGCCTGAGCATCGGTTCCTCCATATGGGGTTGACCTCGTCGGATATTGTGGACACCTCCTTGGCCGTACAGATGACCGAGGCGCTCGATCTCATTCGCGACGATCTTGACGAGCTGATTGCGGTCTTGAAGCGGCAGGCGCTGAAGTACAAGCACACGGTCATGGTCGGCCGTTCACACGGCATTCATGGCGAACCGATCTCGTTCGGTTTCAAGCTGGCCATTTGGTATGAAGAAGCTTGCCGGCACCGGGAGCGGCTGGCGCATGTTCGGCATGAGATTGCGGTCGGCAAGCTGTCCGGCGCCATGGGCACCTTCGCGCATCAAGGGCCTGAAGTGGAAGAGTACGTTTGCGCCAAGCTGGGGCTCACGCCGGACCCTGTCTCCAATCAAATTGTGCAGCGCGATCGCCATGCAGCCTACGCCTCGGCATTGGCGCTGTTGGCTGCCAGTATCGAAAAATTCGCGACCGAGATTCGCCATCTGCAACGGACTGAGGTGCTGGAGGCGGAAGAGTATTTTTCAGAAGGGCAGAAAGGATCCTCGGCGATGCCGCACAAGCGGAACCCGATCGCCTCAGAGAATCTCTGCGGGCTGGCGCGCGTGGTGCGGGGCAATAGCTTGGCGGCGCTGGAGAACGTCGCGCTGTGGCATGAGCGCGACATTAGCCATTCGTCCGTCGAGCGCGTCATTATGCCGGACAGCACGATCCTGATCGACTACATGCTGGCGCGGATCACCGACGTCATCGAGCATCTGGTGGTCTACCCGGCCAATATGAAACGCAACCTCGATCTCACCGGGGGGCTGGTCTATTCGCAACGGTTACTGCTGCGGCTCATCGAGAAGGGCGCGCAGCGCAAGGAAGCGTATGAAGCTGTCCAGCGCAATGCCATGGCGTCCTGGAAAGGGGCGGGGGACCTACAAGGATTAGTCGGCAAAGATCCTTTCGTGGCGAAACATCTCACGGCAAGGGAGATTCAATCCTGTTTCGATCCGAAGTATTATCTGCGCCATCTCGATAAGATTTTCCGGCGGGTATTCGGATCGGGGGCACGTAAATCAAGGAATGGGAGGAAACGATGAGGCCATCTATTTTTACTCTTGCGCGTGTTGTGATGACGGTGTGTATCGTTCTGGCAATCGTGCCGGCCGTTAGGGCAGCCGATCGAGATAAACTTCTCAGCGAGCCGGGCGTCTACGGCACCTTTGCCGCCTTCAGCCTCGATGCGGACTGGGGGAAGCAGGATGCACCGGTCAGGATTGCGCAATTGGCTCTTCTGAAGGGTGTGGTCGAGCAGCACCGAGAGAAAATGGCGATCGATGTCTATCTTCTCCGTGGACTATCCGATCATGCGGACCTGCTCTTTCGTATTCACGCGACCGAATTGCGTGAAACCCAGCAGTTCCTTCTGGATCTTCAAGGTAGCCTCTTTGGGAAGCACCTGACAGGCAGCACGATTTTTTCCGGTCTGACGAAAAAGGCCAACTACGTGCCGGGCATGCCGGACAATCTCAAAGCGGAACTTAAGATTCCCAGTGACCCTGGTTCCAAACCCTATGTGATCGTGATTCCGATCCGAAAGGATGCGGACTGGTGGTCCCTTCCGCAAGAGCAGCGCGCAGCGATGATGCAGGAACATACCGAAGCGTCGTTGCCCTATAGCAAGACAGTCAAACGGAAGCTGTACCATGCAACCGGACTCGACGATCTGGACTTCATCACCTATTTCGAAACCTCGCGGCTGGAAGATTTTCAGAGCTTGATTCTGGCATTGGAGAAGGTGAAGGAGTTCCGGCATAATCGGCGTTTCGGTCATCCGACCTTGCTGGGGACCGTCAGATCCCTGGACGAGATCATCGAGGTTTTGGCGCAGTAACGCGAGACAAGCGCGACTGGCGGGAAAAGCGGGACACGTGAAGGATCGAGGTCCGAGGTATACGGAACTTCGAACCCAGTCTGGTTAAGGAACAACCATGGCGATAGGCGTACTACTCTACGAAGGTAAGGCCAAGAAGGTCTTTGCGACCGACAAGCCGGATCAGGTCGTCCAGTACTTCAAGGACGATGCGACGGCGTTCAACGCGCAGAAGCGCGGGACCATCGTCGAAAAAGGCGTCATCAATAACAAAGTGTCTGAGCGGCTCTTTCGATTGCTGGAGCAGGCCGGTGTGCCGACGCATTTTGTCGAACGCCTCAGCGATCGGGAATTGCTCACGAAGAAGGTAACCATCGTCCCGGTCGAAGTCGTGGTCCGCAACGTCGTGGCAGGCAGTTTGGCGAAGCGGCTGGGGTTGAAAGAGGGTGATCCGATCGAGCCTGCCATCGTAGAGTGGTATTACAAGAACGATGCGTTGGGCGATCCCTTGATTGCTGATGAGCATATTCGGTTGATGAGGCTTGCGACTCCGGAACAAATGACGGAGATCAAGAGACTCGCGTTGAAAGTGAACAGCCTTTTGCAGCCGTTCTTCCGTGAACGACAGATGATCCTCGTCGATTTCAAGCTGGAGTTTGGGATGCATAACGGCCAGCTGATCCTGGCCGATGAGATTTCGCCGGACACCTGCCGCTTCTGGGATCAGACGACGAAGGAGTCGATGGATAAAGATCGGTTTCGGAAGGATTTGGGGAAGATTGAAGAGGCGTATCAAGAGGTTCTGAGAAGAGTGTGCGGATGATAATGAGGGGACGCCGTGGTAGCCTCTGTGCTCGCAGAACGCGCACGATGAAACGGTGCTCGTTCGATGCGCGCAGTGGAGGCTAACCACGGCATCCCCTCATTGGGATCCTCCAATCCTTCCTTTTTGGAAGGGGGGAGGGGAAGAAAGAAGGAAAAGAGTGAAGGGGTTTCGGGGATGGTTCATGAATTATGGGTTGGTGTTGTCCATTTTGGTTTCCACGGCGCTGGTGGCTGTCTTGGCCTATCGCCTGGACGGGTCACGCTGGCGTTGGCCGATGGTAGCGCTGGCCTTGGCCGGGATTGGAACGGCTGTGGGGATTTTATGGCTCAGGAGATATATAGATAGGCAGCCCAAACAGCCTGATCAGGGGAGTCAATAGTGAGGGGTAAAGGGTAAGGGGTGAGAGACAAGCGAAATAGGGGGAGCATTTTCACAGGATGCTCAAAAAGGCCGTCAGCAAGGCCGCAGCGAGTGAAGACCGGAGGCGTACCCTCTGGGGTACGTTGAGGATCTGAACGATGCGAGAACGAAGCTGGCGGGGTTTTTCAGCATCCTGGTAAGGGGGGAGAAGTGAAAGCCAGAATTCATGTGACGTTGAAACAGGGAATTCTCGATCGGCAGGGGAAAGCGATTGAGCATGCGCTTGATTCGCTGGGGTTCAAGAATGCGGGCAATGTGCGGGTCGGGAAATACATGGAAGTGGATGTGAATGAAACGGATAAGGCGAAAGCCGATGCTGCAGTGAAGGCTATGTGTGAGAAGTTGTTGGCGAATACGATTGTGGAAGAATATAGATACGAGTTGCAGTGAGATGGCGAGACGGCAGGACTTGGTTTCGTGCTCGCGCAACGCGCGGTCGCAGAAGGATAGGGAGGGAAGCGGCTAGGCCATCCTTCTTGCTCGCAGAACGCGCACGATGAAACGGTGCTCGTTCGATGCGCGCAGTGAACGACGGCCTAGCCACTTCCCTGATGAGACAGGACGCTTAAGGAAGAACGTATGAAAATTGGAGTGGTAGTTTTTCCTGGGAGTAATTGCGATCACGACTGTCAGCATATCTTCAAGGATGTGCTGGGGCAGTATGTGGAGATGATCTGGCACAAGGAGACGTTGCTGGCGGGGCTGGATGCGATTGTCTTGCCAGGCGGGTTTTCCTACGGCGACTATTTGCGGACCGGCGCCATTGCGCGCTTTTCGCCGGTGATGGGGGCGGTGAAGGAATTTGCGAAGAAGGGTGGGCTGGTGCTCGGCATCTGCAACGGGTTTCAGATTTTGCTCGAAGCAGGGCTGTTGCCAGGGGCGATGCTCCGGAACAGGTCGCTGCATTTCATCTGCAAGGATCTGTCGGTGAAGGTTGAGAATGCGGCCACCTCGTTTACCAGCGCCTATGAGTCAGGCCAGGTGCTCAAGATTCCGATCGCCCATGCGGACGGGAACTACTACACCGATCCGGTCACGCTCGCGGCGATGCAGGCCAACGCGCAGATTGTGCTCCGCTATTGCACCCCGGAGGGCAAGGTGACGCCGGATGCGAATCCGAACGGCTCACTGGATAACATTGCTGGGATCATCAATGCCGCAGGCAATGTGCTGGGCATGATGCCGCATCCTGAACGCTGCGCGGAAGCAGTCTTGGGCAATGATGAAGGGAAGTTGATCTTCCTGTCGATGCTGGAGTCGTTGAAGGGGAATAAAAAGCAACTAAAGATGATTCCTGCTTGAAAGTGTGAAGCCTAAATCATGAAACCTGAGAGCCAGATGATCACCAAAGACCTCATCGCGCAGCATAATTTGACTGACGATGAGTACAAGAAGATCGTCGAGATACTTGGGCGGGAGCCGAATATCACTGAGTTGGGCATGTTTTCGGTGATGTGGTCGGAGCATTGCTCCTATAAGAGTTCGCGCGTGCATTTGAAGAAATTGCCGACGACTGGGCCTCGGGTGGTCCAGGGGCCTGGGGAGAATGCCGGGGCAGTGGATATTGGCGATGGGCTTTGCGCGGTGTTCAAGATGGAGTCGCACAACCATCCCTCGTTCATCGAGCCCTATCAGGGTGCTGCGACGGGGGTGGGCGGGATTTTGCGCGACATCTTTACGATGGGGGCGCGGCCGATTGCCTTGCTCGATGCGTTACGGTTCGGCGGGCTCGACAATACGAATAACCGACGTCTGGTCAAGGGTGTCGTGTCGGGCATAGCGGCTTACGGCAACTGTATGGGTGTGCCGACGGTGGGAGGCGAAATCGTCTTCAACGATATCTATTCGCAGAATCCGCTGGTGAATGTGTTTTGCCTCGGTATCGCGCACAAGGACAAGCTTTTCCTTGGCACAGCGGCAGGGGTCGGCAATCCGGTAATCTACTTCGGCTCAAAGACGGGCCGCGACGGGATTCACGGGGCGACGATGGCGTCCGATTCCTTCGACGACCAATCTGAACAGAAGCGTCCTACGGTGCAGGTGGGCGATCCCTTTACCGAGAAGCTGTTGCTGGAGGCCTGCCTCGAACTGATGTCGGGTGATTTGCTGGTCGGTATTCAGGATATGGGAGCGGCTGGGCTCACCAGCTCGTCCTGCGAAATGGCGTCGCGTGCCGGTAATGGAATCGATCTGGACCTGACCAATGTGCCTCGTCGTGAGCCAGGCATGACGCCCTATGAGTTGATGTTGTCGGAATCTCAGGAGCGGATGCTAATGGTGGCGCAGGCGGGCAAAGAGGACGAATGCATCAGGATCTGTAAGAAGTGGGATCTCGATGTGGCGGTGGTGGGGCGGGTCACAGGCGATGGGATTCTCCGGGTCAGAGATCAGGGCAAGGTGGTGGCAGAAATTCCAGCGAAGTCGTTGGCCGATGACGGGCCACGCTATGAACGTCCCTATTCCCCACCTGGCTACCAGGACATGCTGACCAACTTGAACTACGATGCGCTGCCAGATGTAAAGGATGCGAATGCGGCCCTGTTGTCCTTGCTGGAGTCACCGACGATTGCGAGCAAGCGCTGGGTCTATGAACAGTACGATCACATGGTGCGAACCAATACGATGGTCCGGCCTGGTTCCGATGCGGCAGTGGTTCGGATCAAGGGGACGAATAAAGCCCTAGCGATGACGGTGGATTGTAATAGCCGCTATTGCTTGCTGCATCCCTATGAAGGGGCTCGCCTTGCCGTAGCCGAGGCGGCAAGGAACCTTGTCTGTTCCGGGGCCGAGCCGATCGGGCTGACGGACTGTTTGAACTTCGGTAACCCTGAGCGGCCCGAGATCATGTGGCAGTTTGTGTTGGCGATCGAGGGATTGAAGGATGCCTGCGAACATTTTGCCATCCCCATCGTCAGCGGCAATGTGAGTTTTTACAATGAGACCAACGGTCTCTCGATTTATCCCACGCCGATGTTGGGGATGGTGGGTCTGATCGAGTCAGCCGATAAGACGATGACGCAGTGGTTCAAGCAGGACGGCGACGAGATTCTCCTCCTGGGTAAGGCGCGAGAGGATCTGGGAGGCAGTGAATATCTAAAAGTGATTCATCACCGGGAGCAGGGATCGCCGCCACTCTTGAGCCTTGAAACGGAGAAGGCACTCCATGACTTCCTATTGAAGATAATTCGTGAAGGAATCGTGCAATCTGCGCATGATTGCTCAGATGGCGGGTTGTCTGTCGCATTGGCTGAATGCTGTATCTCTGCCCCGGACAGCAGGCGAGGGGCTGTGGTACAGTTACCCCTCGATGACTTGCGGCGAGATGCCCTCCTGTTCGGTGAGAGCCAATCGCGCGTTGTTCTTTCGGTGAAGCCTGAGATGGCCGGTCAGCTCTTGAATCGCGCCTGGGATTCCGGTATTCCAGCGATGAAGATCGGGGTGGTGGGAGGCGATCGGTTCGTCATCGATGTGGAGAAGGGGCAATGGAGCGAAGGTTGCCGCATCGATCTTCCAGTCAATCAACTATACGACCAGTGGGCTTTTTCGATTGAACGAACTCTGAATGAAGCGTGAGGGGTTAGTAGCAGGGGTAAGGTGTTAGGGGTGAAGGGTAAGGGGTGATAAGAGGATTATGAATCAGAACCGGGAATTGCCTCCAATCGCCTCACGCCTCACGCCTCACCCCTTACCCATGATCACTCCAGACAAGTTCCACGACGAATGTGCTGTCTTCGGCATTTACGGCCACAAGGAAGCGGCAAACCTCACGTATCTGGGGTTATATGCCCTACAGCATCGCGGACAGGAAGCCTCCGGCATCGTCTCGGGCGATGGCGACCAGTTTTATGTGCATAAGGGGAAGGGACTTGTCGCGGATATTTATAATCCCCAGGCGCTCGATCAATTAATCGGTTCGATGGCGATTGGGCACAATCGCTATTCCACCGCCGGGGGGAACGATCTCAAGAACGTCCAGCCCTTCTCAGTCAACTTTGCCTTTGGAAATCTCGCGCTTGCCCATAACGGTAATCTCATCAATGCCCAAGTATTGCGGCACGAGTTGGAAGCATACGGCGCCATTTTCCAATCTACCTCGGACAGCGAAGTCATTATCCATCTGATCGCCCATTCGAGGGCCGATACGTTGCTGGCCCGCATCATCGATGCGTTGACTCAAGTTCGTGGGGCGTTTTCGATCGTGTTGCAGACGGATGAAGGAGTCATTGCCGTACGGGATCCACATGGGTTCCGGCCTCTCTGTCTCGGCAGGCTGGGCGATACCTATCTCGTGGCGTCGGAAACCTGCGCATTCGATCTGCTTGGAGCTGAACTTATCCGCGAGGTCGAACCAGGTGAATTGGTTCTGCTGAACGATAAGGGCCTGACGAGTTATAAGCCCTTTGCTCCAGTCACGCCGGCCATGTGCGTTTTTGAATATGTGTACTTTTCCAGACCGGACAGTAAGATTTTCGGCGCGAATGCGGTGTACGGCACACGCAAGGCCTTGGGCAGGCAGTTGGCAAAGGAATCGCCTGTGCCGGCGGACATCGTCATTCCCGTACCGGACTCAGGGGTGCCTGCTTCGCTCGGCTATGCCGAAGGGGCGGGGATTCCGTTCGAACTCGGGCTGATTCGAAACCACTATGTCGGGCGCACCTTCATTGAACCGGAGCAGTCGATTCGCCACTTCGGCGTGAAGGTGAAGCTCAATGCCGTGCCGGAGGTGCTGGAAGGGAAACGGGTCGTCGTCGTCGATGATTCCCTGGTGCGGGGTACGACAAGCCGTAAAATCGTAAAGATGCTTCGCAATGCCGGGGCCAAAGAAGTGCATATGCGGATCAGTTCACCGCCGATCGTCTCGCCCTGTTTTTACGGCATCGATACACCCACCAGGAAGGAACTCATTGCCTCCAGCCATTCCACCGAAGAGATTCGGAAGTACATCACGGCCGATAGCCTCGCCTATTTGAGTCTCGATGGCATGTTGAACGCCTCCCCCGGCACGCCGGGCCAATACTGCAACGCCTGCTTCACCGAGCGCTACCCCATTCCCCTGACCCGCGCCGAAGAATGGCAGCTCGGCCTCTTCGACCCATCCATCTAGCAGGCTGCTGAAAAAGGAGGCGGGGTAGCTGGGACGATCCCCGTGCTCGCGCAACGCGCGGCTTGGGAAAGCCCTCGTTGGACGCGCGCAGTTGGGATCATCCCAGCTACCCCTTTGAAAGTAGTAAGTGATCGCTTGGATGCGGCCTTGTTGGCAGACGTTTTGAGCAGCCTGCTGTCCTTGCCTCCATCTAACAGGATGCTTAGAAAACGTCCGCCAGCCTGTCTTGTTCATTTGGTTTATTTGGTTTGTCTCGTTTGTTTGGTTAAACAAACTCAACTAAATGAACAAAACAAACCAGATGAACCAAAGAGACCGGGCTAG
>JANOJM010000274.1:0-12227 GCA_031418735.1 Nitrospiraceae bacterium
CATTTGAGCAGGCGCTCTCCAGTCCATTATAGGCGCTGACCGTAAAGTAGTAGAGGGTATTAGGGTCCAGGTTGGTGACCGTGGCTGACGAGGAGTCAACGGAGATAGAGTTTTCGTATGTGCAGCTACCCGCGTTGCCCGGTGATTGCCGGCCGTAATGGACGAAATAGGCAGAGACTGAGGGGTCTGTGACCGGGTCCCATGTGAGAGACGCAGTGGCACTTGCGCTACTGCCGGGCCCCCCCGTGACGGTCGATTGATTACCGGGCTCTCCGGTCCCGCACCCAATAAAGAATGGCATGATCGAAAGAAGAAGTCCTGTAACGATAGTGGTTAGCTGTCGCGGCTTGCGGGCAGTTTCTGTCACTCTGGTCAACAGTAAGCAGTTTTGTTGTGTTGTCATAGCGCTCATGTGTTGCTCCGATTTATTCATGGCCTACTTCCTGCGCGATGGAGGGCACAAGATCGACACGATTGAAGGGTTAGCAAGGCATGTGCCATGGTGCTACGCCGCAACTGGTTAATTTATTGGAGGGTTTTATGTAGGCGAGGTTGTGCGGAAATATCGGGTTTGTAGAATTTGAAGGGGAAGCCATACAGGCTCCCGCCCTACTGGCAAAGCGTTGCTCTATTCCAACCTCCGCTTGTCCAGCTGTGAGTACCTAGGAATAAATAGGAGAGTCAGATCGTGGCTGGGGTAGGTTCAGGCAAGAAAAGATGGAACGATCAGAGTTGAGTGACAGGGAGCGGATGTGAGGGACCTATAGAGCTCTCTCAGGGGACGGTTCTGTCTCGAAAAAATCGATATAGTAAGTAGGCATTGAGCATCATGACAATTGCGAAGATGCTGTAGGTGGTGAATGTGGTAGTCAGATGTAATTCGGTCAGAACCCGAGACAGTCCGAATGTGACGATCAAGGCATCGAAGGCCATGCAGATCCGTCTGAATGTTTCATGGTCCATCAAACGGATCAGATAGCTCCCAAGAGGAATGCCCACCAGGACGCTGGGAATGATATAGGGAATGATCGCCATGCTTTCGTAGCTATAGAGTCCAATAAAGTAGTAGGCAATTCCCGTGAATACCCCTTCTGCCACTCGAATGACTCCCAGCGCGGCGCGGAAATCCTGTTTGGCATATCCCTGATTGTTGAAAAGTACCGCAAGGGGAGGGCCTGAGATGGTCGTGACGGAGTACAGGGTTCCAATGCCCACTCCGAACGGTATCGCAATGGCTTTTTCAGCTTTGATGGGCTTTCTGATACCGGCAGCCTGGAGCAGAATTAACGGCAACAGCATGATGTAGGTCACAAATTTGACCCAGGCCGGATGAACGAGAGAGAGAATATAGCTGCCGATTGCTACACCGATCACGAGGCCGATCAAAATGGGCGCCACGCGCCACCAAATGGTTGGAATGCTCTTGCGATTGATAAAGAGGACATAGCCATTGATCACCAATTCCACGAGCACCAACGCCGGATTTAAAATGCGATTGGTATAAAACAGCAGCGCGACGGGAACGGTAATCGAAGAGAAGCCGTACCCCAAGGCGCCGTTGACGGTGGACGCTACAAGAGTGATCAGGGCGAGGACTGCAAGATCCATGATTATCCTTTGTGATGCCCGGAGACAAAGTCGTCTAGGGTATAGTGGTCCAGGATCCCGGCAATGGCATCGCGCACTGAACCCATCACATGCTGTACCGGACATTGAGCATGTTTGGCATATGGGCAGTCTTCGCATTTTTGGTAGGCCGTCTTGCTTACACACCCGATTGGGGCGAGTGGCCCGTCCAAGGTACGAATCACTTGACCGAGGGTGATTTCTCGAGGAGATTTAATGAGAGCATAACCGCCCTTTACCCCTCGACGGCTAGAGAGGAGGCCGGCTCGCTTCAGTGTCAGGAGAATTTGTTCAAGAAATTCGACTGGGATATGTTGACGTGTTGCAATCTCGTGGCGTTGAAGAGTTAGCTTGCCATGCGCAAGGGTGAGCTCGAGTAGCGCGCGGAGTCCGTACTCGCTTTTCTTTGAAAGTTTCATCGGATGCACATCTAAACATGAGTGAGTTGGTCAAGAATGATTACAATAGAGTGCCAAGTTACTCATGTCAAGAGTCGATCTGGAAAATTTTGCGAACAGTTCAATTAGGGTATTACTAATCCTCTCTCAAATTCATAATGATATTTTGTTACAACTCATTGATCATAGAGGGGTTGTTCCTTGACAGGCTCTACAGATTCCTGTTAGTTTTCTCGCTCATTTGGTTGCGTCTATTTCGAGTGTTCAGACCTCCCTAACAACGACTGGACTGTTCGTGAACTTCCAGAATCTCATTCTCACATTGCATCATTATTGGGCGGACCAAGGCTGCGTCATCCATCAGCCTTATGATTTGGAGATGGGGGCCGGCACCTTTCATCCTGCTACATTTCTGAGATCTCTTGGTCCTGAGCCATGGAGGGCTGCCTATCCTCAACCCTGTCGGCGTCCCACCGACGGGCGATATGGGGAAAACCCCAATCGCATGCAGCATTACTACCAGTATCAGGTCGTGTTGAAACCGGCACCGGACAACATACAAGCGTTGTACCTGGAGAGCCTGGCTCAATTGGGGATTAATCCGAAGCAGCACGACATCCGGTTCATTCAGGACGACTGGGAGTCCCCCACGCTGGGCGCCTGGGGCCTGGGCTGGGAGGTGCGCCTCGATGGGATGGAAATCACTCAGTTCACCTACTTCCAGGAAATCGGCGGGATCGAACTGAATCCCATTACCGTCGAAATCACATACGGGACTGAACGTATTGCGATGTATCTGCAGCAAGTCAACAACGTCTTTGACCTCGCCTGGAACGATTCAGTCACCTATGGCGATATCCATCACGAAACTGAAGTCCAATTTTCCACCTACAACTTCGAAGAAGGCGATGTGGCGATGCTCAAGGCCACGTTTCAATCATTCGAAGGGGAGTGCAAGCGGCTGCTGGCGAATCGCGACAAGCGGTTGATGCTTCCGGCCTACGAGTTCTGTATTAAATCATCGCATCTCTTCAATCTGCTCGATGCTCGCGGGGCGATCAGCGTGGCGGAGCGCACGGGCTATATCGCCAGAGTTCGCGCCCTTGCCCGTCAATGTGCCGAGCGCTATATCGAAGAACGGGCGGCGATGGGGCATCCGCTGCTCAATCGCGGGACGGGGCAAAGTGGAGCAAAGGTATCGGGTTCTCGTTCCAAAGCCGTGGCTCGCCGCTCATAAGAACAGCAAAAAGATTCATGACAAAGAATCAGAAACCGCGTCGGTCTGCTCCCGCCATGAAGAAGGCGGGCCGTCTTTCCCCAGTGACTGCTGCCGAGTTGTTGATCGAGATCGGGGTCGAAGAGCTTCCCTACCAGTTCATCGCCCCCGCCCTGGCGGCCCTCAAAGATTCGGCTGAGCAGCTGTTGAAAGACCACCGTCTTGCATTCCAATCGGCCCGCACGCTGGGCACTCCACGGCGTTTGACCCTTGTAGTTGAAGGCCTCGCAACCCAGCAAACCTCTATGATCAAGGAAACGATGGGGCCTTCGAAAGCGGTGGCGTTCGATTCTGCGGGCCAGCCGACCAGAGCAGCAACGGGATTTGCCGCAGGGCAAGGCGTCGCGGTTCAAGATCTACAGTTTCGCCAGACTCCGAAAGGCGAATATCTTTTTGCGGTGAAGCAGGAACAGGGGCGGCCTGCCAACGTGGTTCTGAAAGAACTTCTCCCGCAGTTGATCTCGAAACTTTCTTTTCCGAAAGCCATGAAGTGGAACAGCACCGGAGCGCGGTTCGCTCGCCCGGTGCGGTGGCTGGTGGCGCTATACGGAGGGGCCACGCTTCCGATCGAAGCTGCAGGGATTATTGCCGGTAACCGGACAGAAGGCCATCGCGTGTTAGGAAGTGCGAAGGGAATTGTGGTTCGAGACTCCGAATCCTATCTGAAGGGGCTTGAGCGTCAGGGCGTCACGCCGGATCCGCAGCGCCGCCGCCACATGATCGAAGAGCAGATCGCGACCTTGTCCAAGAAAGCCGGCTTCACGTTGAATGTGGATGGAGACTTGCTGGACCAGGCGGTCTATACGACCGAATGCCCCAACGCCATCATTGGCTCATTCAAGCCGGCTTATCTTGAGGTACCGCAAGAGATTTTGATTACCTCCATGAAGGAACATCAGGGGTTTTTCTCCTTGATGCACAAAGAGACTGGAAAGCTCGTGCCGCATTTCATTGCGGTAACAAACAATCGAGCGAAAGACATGGGATTGATTCGCGAAGGCAATGAGCGAGTGTTAGCGGCGCGCCTGGCCGATGCAAAGTTCTTTTTTGATGAAGACCGGAAGGTCAAGCTCAAGGAACGTGTGACAAAACTTGCCGGTGTCACGTTTCATCAAAAGCTTGGGACTATGGAGCAAAAACAGCAACGGGTCAGGAAGCTGGCTGGCTTCATCGCCTCAAGCGTGCGACCTCATGACGGCGAATTGAAACAGGCTTGTGAGCGGGCTGCGGAACTCTGCAAGACAGATCTGCTCACTGGTGTGGTTGGAGAGTTTCCTGAACTGCAGGGCATCATGGGGGGCGAGTACGCGAAACATGATGGTGAGTCTGAGGCGGTCAGTCAGGCCATCAGGGAGCAATATCTGCCGCGATCGATCGAAGGTGAATTACCACGGACCATCGCTGGTCAGGTGCTGTCGTTGGCTGACCGGCTGGATTCGGTGGCGGCGTTCTTTTATGTGGGGCTTGTACCGACCGGATCGGAGGACCCCTTCGCGCTGCGCAGGAATACCACGGCCATCGTTCGGATAATTCTTGAGGGAAACCTGCGCATCGACGTGGGGAGTTACATTGATACTGCGAGAAACCTGGTCATCGGCGATGGTTTCAAGGGGGTTCCAGATTCCGAGCAGGAGGGACGGCGACGGATGACGGATTTCATTTTCGAGCGAGTTCGGCACTACGGCAGAGTCGTCCATGCATTGCGGGACGATGTCATTGAAGCAGTGCTCAAGCCGGCTTACGGCAAGACGCTGAACCTTGTTGATCTTGTTCTGCGAATGAAGGCGCTAGAATCCGTGACAACGAAACCGGAATTCGATCCGTTGATCGTCGGCTTCAAGCGTGCACACCGGCTCGTCGAGAAAGAGAAGTGGGATCGTAATCCGGTCGACAATACACGATTTGAGCATATCGCGGAGTCGGCGCTGTCCCAGGCCATTGCGGAAGAACGGGAGAAGATGCTGGCTGCGATGAATCGAGGGGACTATGGCCAGGCCTTGGATGCGTTGGTGCGGCTGAAGCCTGCCATCGATGCGTTTTTCACAGCGGTCATGGTGAATGCAGAGGATCCGGCTATCCGGAGTAACCGGCTGTCATTGCTCCAGGAAGTGGATGATTTCTTCAACTCATTCGCGGACTTTTCGCAGATTGTGGTACAAGGGAGTTAGGCAGGATATGTGATCATGGCACAACATCCCCTCACGGATGTCGAGACCCCGGCGATTGGTGATATTGAGTCGCGTCAGGCGCTGGTTCGACGGTTTGCCAGGGTGGTGTCTCTTGCCATGATTATTCTCTGCAATTCGATTGTGTTGATTGGGTTATGGGCCAGCGGGATTAACCTCGATGAACTGGCAGCGCCCCCCGATGTGTTTGACTCCAAGCAAGATATTTGTCTGCGGCTTGGCTGGCAGCCTGTCACGGAAGCAGCGGAACCGGTGCCCCTCTGTTCGGAATGGATCAATCTGTCGGACCCTTCCGGAAAAACTCATCAGTTACAACGGGAACTCAAGTTTCGGCAGGGGCCGGACGGGCAGTATTACATCGACCGGAGCGAACGCGCAGATTATCGATTGCTTATCCTCGTGTTGGTTGTCGTGGCAATCATCGTGTTCGGGCTGGTGGCGAAATGGTATTTGGTCGGCTGGTATCGGCTACGTCTCGAGTCTGCCGCCGGCCATGGGGCATCACTTGTTCATTGAATCGAACTGAAGTCAACGCCGTAGAGGGGGCAGCGTGGCAAAGAAATATGTGTACTACTTCGGTGACGGTAAGGCCGAAGGAACCTCCAATATGAAAGAGCTTCTTGGCGGGAAGGGCGCGGGGCTTGCCGAAATGACGAATCTCGGCATCTCCGTTCCCCCAGGCTTCACGATCTCCACCGAAGCCTGCGTCGAATATTACAAGAGTGGGAAACAGTATCCTCCCGGCATGTGGGATGCCGCCTTGAAATCGCTCAAGCGGATCGAGCGGTCGATGGGCCTGGGGTTCGGCGACCCTGAGCGTCCCTTGCTGGTCTCGGTGCGATCCGGCGCGAGGGCTTCGATGCCCGGCATGATGGATACGGTTCTGAATGTCGGTTTGACGACTAAGACGGTCGAAGGTTTGGCTGTCAAGACACGCAACGACCGATTTGCGCAAGACAGCTATCGGCGCTTTGTGTCGATGTACGGCAGTATTGTCATGGGCGTCCCGCGCGAACATTTCGAAGCGATCCTTAAACACAAAAAAGCCGAGGTAGGTGTGGCGCACGAGACCCATCTCGATGCGCGGCATCTCCGGGAATTGGTCGCCAATTTTAAGGCGCTCATCAAGGAAGAGACGAAGAAAGAGTTCCCTGATGAGCCGCTCGAACAGCTTCGATTGGCCGTCAATGCAGTCTTTTCCTCCTGGTTCGGGGCGCGAGCGGTCACCTATCGGCGTCTCTATGGGATTCCCGACTCGTGGGGAACGGCGATCAATGTGGTGGCGATGGTCTTCGGCAACATGGGGGAGACAAGCGGTACCGGTGTGGCCTTCACGCGCGATCCGGCCTCCGGCGATAAGAAATTTTTCGGTGAGTGTTTGATGAATGCCCAAGGCGAGGATGTCGTGGCCGGCATCAGGACGCCGCTTCCGGTGAATGCGCTGGCCAAGAATGTGCCGGAAGCCTACAAGGAGCTGGAGCACACGTACAAGAAGCTCGAAAAACATTATCGGGACATGCTCGATTTGGAATTTACGATCCAAGAGGGCAAGCTCTATATGCTGCAAACCCGAGTCGGCAAACGGACCGGCATTGCCGCTGTGAAGATTGCGGTCGATATGGTCAGAGAGGGCCTCATCTCGAAACGGGAGGCGGTGCAGCGTATTGGGGCGGAGCAATTGGCGCAATATCTCTATCCGATTTTCGATACGAATGAAGAGTCGAAATCCAATCCCCTTGGCAAAGGGCTCCCAGCCGGTCCTGGCGCTGCAGCCGGGAAGATCGCCCTCACCCCCGATCGTGCCGTGACGATGAAAGCCGCCGGTACTCGTGTGGTGTTGGTCAGACAGGAAACCAGCCCGGACGACATCCATGGGATGAACGCTGCTGCGGGGTTTTTGACGGCCCGGGGCGGAATGACATCCCACGCGGCGGTAGTCGCCCGGCAAATGGGCAAGGTCTGCGTGGCAGGCTGCGATGCGGTGGAAGTATTGGACGGCCAGTCCGTTCGCATCGGAGCCAAAGTATTCCGTGAGGGGGACTATCTGTCGATCAACGGGTCGACGGGTAATGTGTATGAGGGGGATCTGCCCGTTGTCGAATCTGAAATCATTCAAGTCATCCAAGGCAAGCTGGATGGAAAGAAGTCGGACAAGTACCAGCGCTTCGCATTGATTCTGTCATGGGCCGACAAAATACGGAAGCTCCGTGTCCGTGCCAATGCGGATGTGCCAGACCAGGCGAATATCGCGCGTGGCTTCGGGGCGGAAGGGATCGGACTCTGTCGGACGGAACACATGTTCTTCGCCGAAGATCGTATTCCGATTATGCAGAAGATGATTTTGGCTCGGACCAAAGAAGAGCGTGAGAAGTTCCTGGATCAACTCCTGCCGCTGCAAAAGCAGGACTTCATCGGGCTCTATCGCGAGATGGCCGGCTACCCGGTCACCATTCGACTGCTCGATCCCCCATTGCACGAATTTCTCCCAAAGCGCGAAGACTTGATGGTGGAAATTGCGCAGCTGGAGCTGACCGGGCGGGATGGATCCAGGCTCGAAGAAAAACGCCGATTACTGACTCGCGTCGAAGAGCTCCATGAATTCAATCCTATGCTGGGATTGCGCGGATGCCGGCTCGGCATTACGATGCCGGAGATTACCCGTATGCAGGCGCGGGCCATTATGGAGGCCGCCTGCGAGTTGGCCAAGGAAGGGAAAAAGATCGTTCCGGAGATCATGATCCCGCTGGTGGGAATGGTTTCGGAAATGAAGGCCCAGAAAGATTTGGTCCGTGAGGTGGCGCAGGAGACGATGAAACGGTACAACGTGAAGCTCTCCTATCTCGTGGGTACGATGATCGAATTGCCCCGTGCTGCCGTGACGGCGGATCGTATTGCGACAGAAGCGGAGTTCTTTTCGTTCGGGACGAACGACCTCACCCAGACCACATTCGGTTTCTCTCGTGACGATGCCGCAAAGTTCATCGATTTTTATCGGACTGCGAACATCCTGGAATCCGATCCCTTCGCGGTGCTCGACCGAGAAGGGGTGGGGGCCTTGATGAAGCAGGCTATCGCCGGGGGCCGGAAGACCCGTCCCGGGATTAAGCTCGGCATCTGCGGTGAGCATGGCGGTGATCCCAGTTCCGTTGAGTTTTGTCATGAACTTGGATTGGACTACGTGAGCTGCTCACCCTATCGTGTCCCCATTGCGCGGCTTGCAGCAGCGCATGGAGCCTTGGCCGAAGCCGGGTCGAGCGGTTCCCTCCCCACGCGCAAGGTTTCAGCCTCGCGCGCGAAGGCGAAGAAGGCGGCGATGAAGACCGCGAAGACGAAGTCGGCTCAGCGGCCTCGCAGCCGATCACGCGTCACGCGCAAGAAACGGTGATCCCTCCCACACCGCACCGCCACTTCATGACCCTGGCGCTTCGTCTCGCGGCGAAGGGCCGGGGGAAGACCAGCCCGAATCCCATGGTCGGCGCTCTCGTAGTGAAGAATGGCCGCATTGTGGGCCGTGGATACCATCACGGTCCAGGGCAACCTCACGCAGAAATTCTTGCGCTCAACCAAGCGGGGCCACGAGCTAACGGTGCGACGTTGTACGTCACGCTCGAGCCCTGTTGCCATCTCCTCAAACGAACCCCACCCTGTGCGCCGGTAGTAATTCAATCGGGCGTGCGACAAGTGGTGGTTGCGATGGTTGATCCCAATCCCTCAGTCAAAGGACGAGGCCTTGCCGCCTTACGTCGGGCCGGGATCACGGTGGCGACTGGTATTGCACAAGAGGAAGCGGCCCAGTTGAATCGCGCCTATCTCCATTGGGTCAGGACTGGACGTCCTTATGTGATCCTGAAAGCCGGGATGACATTGGATGGAAAGGTGGCGACAGCGAAGGGGGAGTCGAAATGGATTACCGGTCCGCGCGCGCGGCAAGAGGCGCATCGGCTTCGGAGTCAGGTGGATGCAGTGGTTGTCGGGGTCGGCACGGTGCTCAAGGATGATCCCTCGCTGACGGCTCGACTATCCGATCGCCCTCTCAAGCTGGCGCCGAAGCAACCGTTGCGTGTCGTGCTCGATAGCAAACTCAGGACACCACTGACGGCGCGGATCTGTGCCAAGCAGGATCAGGCGAAGACCTTGATCGTGACTACCAGTCGTGCATCCCAGTTACGCCGCCGCCCATTTGAACGGGCAGGGGTAGGGATACTGTCCCTCTCGACGAAGAACGGGCATGTCTCGCTTCCGGCGCTTATGACCGTGCTGGGTAAGCGCGGGATCACCTCTGTGCTCATCGAGGGAGGCAGTACCATCAATGCCGCAGCGTTGCGCGAGAAACTCGTCAATCACGTCCTGTTCTATCTGGCTCCCACTTTGTTAGGAGGACAGGATGCCAAGGCAGTGATCGGTGACCGTAGCCCGGAACGCCTGGCTCAGGCACTGACATTGCGCCACGTCACGGTTCGCCGTATCGGGAATGATGTGGTCGTGGAAGGGGATCTGTGACGCGCAGGCTTCTTTCTGACGCTTGTTGTGCAGAAGCAGGGGGCATGAGAGTAGAGTGGCGGATCCGGCTTGGAGCAACTGTGGGGACGTTCGTCGTCGTGATCTGGTTGGCCACGTCCCTGTATGCCGGTCCGGTTCAATCAGAAGCATGTGCGTTGTCACCGGACCATGCCGGTCTGACGTTTCCTCTTGAGAAGGTCGATCCCGACTGGGCCTGCCGGTTGCAAGACATCATTGGCAACTACACCACAGCGAACAAGCTTGGGCCCCTGCGAACACCCTTACCTGAAACCGTCTATGTGTATTTATTAGACCGTCCACCAATGACCGCGACCTTGGTCAATCGTCTTGGCATTGTGCCCTATCAAGCAGAAACGAGAGGGCCCGGTCGCTATTGGGCCACCGATGGCGAAGGGACAGGAGGGATCGTCCAACTCGTCTATCAGGATCGCACAAGCCGGGTCTATTATCTGGAAGGCTCGCACAACAGCCGGTTCCTTCCTGACGTCACGGGCAAGGCCGTGGTGCTGCTCAGGATAAATCCGGTCACTGATTCTGACGGAGCTGAGGCTGTGGACAGCACGTTAGTTACTTACACCAGATTGAACAATCGCTTGTTGTCAGGATTGGTTTCTTTGTTTCGCTCGCTTGTCAGCGGCATGGTCACGCGGAAGTTGACGCAGGGTATCGATTCCGTCAACCGGTTGAGTCCGATGATCCTGCAACAACCTGATCGAGTGTTGTCCGAGGCGATGAAACCACCCGCGTTGCCCTCCGACGAGGTGGCTTTCTTGACACACATGCTGGTGAATGTGCGCCAGCTCAGCGGCGTGACCCCATCCAGAACGACTTCACCATGACGACGTCGCGCAGCTTCACGTTGCTCTGCACCGTCGGCGTGTTCTGTTTTATCAGCTACAACATGGTTCGGATGCCGGTGTTGGCTCTGTTCGCAGAGTCCTTAGGGGCCAGTCCTGAGCGCATCGGGCTCATCGTGTCGGTCTCCACGCTTACGGGGGTATTCCTCAAGCTGCCGTCCGGCGCGCTCTCCGACATCTACGGCCGGCGATTCCTCTTACGGATCGGCGTGGTGGCGTTCGGACTCCCGCCGTTTCTCTATCCTTGGGTAACAGATCTCGATGCGCTGACCGCCTTGCGTTTTTTTCACGGGCTGGCTACCGCCATTTTTGCGCCGAGCGCATTGGCGACCGTAGCAGATCTCTATCGAGAACGGAGGGGCGCTGCGCTCGGTACCTACACGGCCTCAACACAATCAGGCGCATTGCTTGGGCCATTTATCGGGGGTTATCTGATCTACGTGTCGGGATTCTCCTCCGCCTTTGTCACGGCCGGCATTTTCGGCTGCATCGCCATTGCCATCTTCTATAGCCTGCATATCACGCCGCCCCCCACGCGTATTCAGGAGAAGGGGATGGCTCCGCTGCTGGCGGAGATGTGGAAGGGCTTCAGGGTAGTCGCCAAGAACCGTAAGGTCCTTATTACCAGCTCGACCGACGCAGCCAAGATGATTGCGAACGGGGCCTTGATGGCTTTCCTCCCGCTCTATGGAATCTCAGTGGGATTGAATCCTGGAGAAGTCGGGCTGCTGTTTACGGTCCAGGCCCTCACATCGCTCGTTTCCAAGCCTATCATGGGCCGAGTGTCCGACAGCGTCGGGCGTCAGCCACTTATCATCATTGGTCTCGTGATCTGCGCGGCGACGTTTGTCTGTATCCCACAGGTATCGATGTTCTGGCTGTTATTGGCGCTCTCTGCTGGTTTCGGATTCGGCGAAGCCATCGTCTCCTCCTCGTCGTCAGCACTGGTTGCAGACAGTTCCGAGTTCAAGGGGCTCGGGGCTGGGATGGGTATGCAAGGGACGATCGGAGACATCGGCCATGCCGCCGGGCCGCTTCTGGCCGGGATTCTGATCGCGCGCCTGAATTATGCCAATGCCTTTGCCATCATCGCCTGTCTGCAACTTGTCGCGGCAGCGGTATTCTGGATGACGATGAGACGGGCGTAACTTCGGTGGGATATACTGGGCGGGTGATGAACGCGATCGCGACAGAGAATATCGTCATTGGTGTACTGGCCAGCATCGGCGTGCTCGTGCTGCTCGTGATGGTTGTCTACGTGGTTCGGCAAATGTTCAGAAAAGAATCATAGCTGATTGCTGTTAGCTGAAAGCTGCTCTATGTTCACAGGCATCGTCGAAGAATTGGGCGCCATCATCTCAAT